>NZ_JAUBTT010000008.1:0-135734 GCF_036705125.1 Microcoleus sp. B7-D4 | reverse complement strand
ACTCGATCGAATAAGGTTTCATTTTTTTCGCTTATGTACTAAATACAGTGTATCATATATACATGGAATATGCTGTATCACGGGAATAGCAGCATCAGGTTTACCAAACTTTCCCATTCTTTATCTTCAAGTCAAATGTACATCAAGAGATATTTTGAATGAAAATAGCCTTCGCTATCCCCTGAACATTAAAAACTACCAAGAATTGAGCGCCAACAATGCCTACCCTCCTAGAATTATAATTGTGGTGACAGTTCCCGATCGCCCCAGCGACTGGCTGCAACAGACAGAAGCGGAACTCTGTTTAAAACGCGGCGCTTATTGGATATCATTAGAAGGTGCAGCACCTACTGACAATCAAGAAACCATCACTATTTCAATACCCAGAACAAATATATTTTCGGCCCAGAGTCTGACAACTATCATGCAGCGGATTGCAACCGGGAGACAAATATGAATGTCACAATTAAAGATATTGAATTGCTCAAAAATCTCGAACCGGATCGAATCAGCTACTACTTAGAATCCCAAGGTTGGAAACAAGCGCAAAAAATAGGCGATCGGGCTATTATTTGGACAAGCGGCAATCTCAACCCAGAAACTCCTCAAATAGTTCTACCTTTAAATTGCAAGCTTCCCGACTTTCCCGTGTCAATGAACTTGATGCTAGAGACATTGGAGCTCATCGAGAATCGCTCTCAAATAGAAATTTTAGCCGACTTAATTACCGGAATTCCCAATACAACCATTCAGGGAGTCGTGATGCAAATTCAAACTCCCAATGCCGACAAATTAAGCGGCGAAATTACATTGTTAGGTGTCATTGCCGACAAACTGCGGAAAATTCAAACCTCACTTGCAGACAAAGATTACATCCTCGCAATCAAAGCTTATCAAGAACGCTTGCCTTTCCTCTGTACGGGAGATTTAATCAAAGAAAATCAAACCTTTACCCTCAAAAATCCCCGCAATTTTACTTTAGATGATTTGTAATATCATGTCCGCTAGTATAGACGGGGCGGGTTTATATAATTTGTCGGTAATTATCAAATATTTCGGCGAACCCGCCCCTACAAAACTTTCCATGCTACAAGTGCGAAATATCCGCAAATATTTTATTCGCCAACATCCTCGCCAAATTCACAGGAACAGCATTGCCGACCATTTTGTATCCATCAGCAATATACTTGTACTTAAAAATAAACTCATCCGGGAAAGTCTGAACTCTCGCGCACTCTCGCACAGAAAGCCGACGGTAAGGCAGAGGCGAATTGGGGTCAAAAATGCGTTTGTCTTTGCCAACCAAAATCATTTTACTAGCTTGAGGATGCAGAGGCGCGTGTCTGCCGCTTGCCTGAATTGTAAAAGAAGGTTCTGACCAACTTCTAACTCGATTGCGCGACATATAAATGCTCGAAAACCCCAAATCCGCACATTCGTGATTTGGGACAGAATCGTGATAATTATCTAATTTAGCCTTAACTGACAGTGGCGCGGCCTGCAAATCAAAAATCGCATCTTTCAGCGTCAAAACATCGGTTCCAGGTTCGGGAAACTGAAAACTAAAACCCAGAGTTTCCCGATAGCCAACAACAATCACCCTTTGCCTATCTTGCGGAACCCCAAAATTTCTAGCATTTAACAACTTGTACGAAACCCGATATCCGATGTCCTCAAACTGCGATAATATATAAGTGAAAGCATCCTTGTTTCTGGGAGCCAAGATACCGCTAACATTCTCAGCTAAAAAAAACAAAGGCTGCTTGTCCCGCACAATTCTGATATACTCCCAGAAAAGTTGACCCCGACTGTCATCAATCCCCCGTTTAGCGCCCGCCGCACTCCAACTTTGACAAGGAGGGCCACCGATTATCCCAATACAGTTGGGAATTTCATCAGATTTGATTTTTCTGATATCTCTGCGATCTAAAATAGTTTCAGGATGATTGAAATTATATGTATCCCAAATAGACTTATCATATTCATTCGCCCAAACCACATTAAAGCCAGCCAAGCGAAAACCCAAATCCAACCCCCCACAACCAGAAAACAGAGAAATAATATCCAAAGCCACCTTTTTTCACCCACAATAAATACAATAAATCAATTATAAACCTCTCTTTTCTTAGATATCTATCTCTTTCTTCTCTCACTCTGCGCCCTCTGCGCCCTCTGCGGTTAATAAAAAAAAATCTAATTCACACACAAACAGAACTTATCATCCTCAATGAATGCAGAATCCATCCTCCAATCCTACCAACACTTCGGCGTCCACCTCGGCCTAGAAAGAATTCACCAAATTCTCCAAAAACTAGACAATCCACACCAACAAGTACCCATTATCCACATTGCCGGCACCAACGGCAAAGGTTCCGTTTGCGCTTATCTCTCTTCCGTACTAACAGAAGCAGGCTATCGAGTTGGACGCTACACATCCCCGCACTTAATCGATTGGACAGAAAGAATTTGCATCAACCAAAAACCGATTTCCCCAACAGAATTGCAACAGTGTCTAGAACGAGTTGTCGCCGCCACCGAAAATAACACCGAAACTCCCACTCAATTTGAAATAATCACCGCAGCAGCTTGGCTGTATTTCGCTGAACAAAAAACAGACATCGCAGTGATAGAAACTGGATTGGGCGGTAGATTAGACGCCACAAACGTTTGCGAAACACCTCTCGCTAGCGTCATCACTTCTATCAGTCTCGATCACTGGCAAATACTCGGCCCCACCGTCGCCGATATTGCTGGGGAAAAAGCGGGAATTCTCAAAGCAAAATGTCCGGCCGTGATCGGAGAATTGCCAGAATCAGCTAGAATAGTAGTAGAAAAACGCATTCAAGAATTAGACTGTCCGGCAACTTGGGTAAAACCAGCAAGAGATTTAGGACAAGGATTCGCAGAATATCAGTTAAATCAAAATGCGGTTAAAATAAAATATCAATTGCCGCTGCTGGGAAAAATTCAACTAATGAATTCAGCAATTGCGATCGCAACTTTGCAAACTCTCCAACAGCAAGGATGGCAAATTTCCCCAACCGCCATCGAAAACGGTATCGCCAAAACCCAATGGCCCGGAAGACTCCAGCAGACAACTTGGAAAAACCGCAATATATTAATTGACGGCGCGCACAACCCCGCCGCCGCTATCGCCCTGCGTGAATATGTCGATCGCCTGAACAATCACCCGTCACCGATTAACTGGGTAATCGGCATTCTTGCGACTAAAGACTGCGAGGATATTTTGAAAGCATTACTCAAAAAGGGCGATCGACTTTACCTAGTACCCGTACCCGATCAAAACTCATCATCCCCCGCAGAATTAGCCACCCTCGCTCAAATTATCTGCCCCGAATTAACTCTCTGTCAAGCCTTCCCCGACTTAACAACAGCTTTAGATGCTGCTGTTACAGGTGACAACCTAACAATCCTTTGCGGTTCCCTTTATCTCGTCGGCTATTTTCTGCAACAACAACAATCCCAAGCTTAAACGCATCAGAGTTGTGTTTCTTCCTCAGTAAAGATAGGAGGCCACAATTCCGAAACAGGCAATTCCCAACCGGGAAAAAGTTCTGCTACTGTTAAGATATCGCCATTTCCTAAAACAGTCGGTTCACCTGTAGAGCGATAAATAGTCACTGTTTCTTCATCAGGATCGATCAGAATTCCGACGATCGCACCCAATTCTATAAACTTCCCAACCTTGGTTTCTATAAGCTTAATGCGATCGCCCTGAGATTTAATCTCAACCACCAAATCGGGGACAAGTTCTCCAAAATAACGCGGACTTTGGCGCAAGCGGGCGGCCCGCACAAAAGAAACATCCGGTGCTTTCACATTCGTATCCGGCATGATGAAACCGCCTGCGGAGTCAAAGACTCTCCCCAAGCGACGGGGATAAACCCAGTTACCCAGCAAGCGAATCAAAATACTGCTGATTTCACTGGATACGATGTCTGATGGCCCCACAATTGAAAGTCTCCCGTCTTCTAGTTCAATTTTGTAATCTAAACCCGCTTCGGAAAACAGGGTTTGAACTTGGTTTAAATCTTTGAGTGTCATTGCTGGCATAAGAATTTTATCCTATTCCGATCTGAGCTTTGATTTTAACACGAGTCAAATTTCTGAATATTTGAGGAATTCAGGCTATATTCCTACAAATCATCAATCAAGCTGCATTGAGAAAGGCGATCGCACGGGATCAATAAATTGGGTCTGTGAGAGGGGGCGATCGCTTTTGTCAAGGACAATTGCCTCAAAAAATAAATTTCCTACAAAATCGTCAAATACGTTTCAGTTGGGCTGATGGGCAAAGGCTTCAAAATTTGTTTTTGCAAGTCTATTTCTAACCCCAATGCTTCTAAAGGTATCACGCCCAAAAGCGCATCTTTACCTCCCGGTAATTCCAAGCACTCGAAGGTTCCTTCGCGATCGAACATCGATATGGTAGCATCTCGGAAAATGCGAGCTTTGCCAATACCCATTGCGGTTGCTACGTCTACTTCTTTCAGGAGTTTAAGTCCCAGTTGGGCGATCGCATCTTGCGGCAGACACAACGTAGTTGCTCCCGTATCTACCAATACATTTTTGAGGGTGATCGAGCGAATTTGGTCTAGTGAAATTGTCCCATCTTCGGCCCGAATTTGGTCGGCTCGATTAACGATCGTCAGAGTGGCGAAAACTTTTCCCATTGCATTGTTGCTTTTAATTTGCATATTTGTCTCCTACTTAAGCGTCGGAGTTATTACGTACTTTAATTGTAACTTATATGCAGGAGCGATCGCCCGGAGCAACAAACATTGTCCTTAGTTGTTTTAATAGGTACAGGACTTATAGCAATTTTTAAGTTCGCAGTCAGGACATTAGTCCTCATCTTTAAGGACTAATATCCTGACTGGGAACTTAATTATGATAATAACTTAAAAGCTTATATATGCTTATATATGGCGGCACAGATTCCCATTATTTAATAATACGTCAAGTAGCCCAAAAAAGCAAGGGGCGAGATCAAAAAAAATCCCGCCCCAGCTTCAATTAAAAACTACCTTTGATCCCAAGCCTTAGCCGCATCAGCAACAGCTTGGTCTACCGACTTTTCATCCAACATTGCCGCCTGCAAATTGTCATAAATCGCCTTTTGCAGCTTCTTAACATCCTTCAAAGGCGGAATCAATAGCTCGGCGGAACTCAACCCAGAAGCACTAACAACGCGAGCTCGATCGGCAGCAGGAGCATCAGCAGAAACTGTCTTAAAATAATCGTCCTGCAAAGCCTCAACCGTAGAAGGTAAAACATTAGCAGCCTTAGCAAAAGCCAACTGATTTTGAGAATTAGTCACGTACAAAGCAAACTTGACAGCATCATCAGGACGCTTGCTGTCGCGGGGCACAACCAAATTCATCACCGCCACAGTCTTCTTGCCTGTTTCCCCCGTAATTTGAGGCGCAGCAGCCGAAACAGCACCAATACTCGGCGCATTCTCAGAAATCGCCTTCAAAAACTGAGGCCCGGAAGCTAAAAAAGTAGTTTCCCCAGCTTGATAAAGCTCGATCGCCCTACGATGTCCCTGCACCAAAACATCCTGTGGCAAAAGTCCGCCCTTGTACAAATCCACCCAATACTGAAAAACAGCTTTGCCCTTAGCAGTATTAAAAGCCGCCTTGCCTTTAGCGTCAACCAAAGGCACACCCATCTGCACGAAAGATTGCAAAACCTCCGCCGAATCTTCCGGCACAAAAGTCACAAAAAAAGCAAACTTACCAGTCTTCTCCTTCACCTGCTTCGCAACCTGTGCCAACTCGGCATAAGTAGCAGGAGGCTTAGCAATTCCAGCCTTCTTTAACAACTCCGTATTGTAAATTGTCACCCCAGTCGTGAGATACCAAGGAATGCCAAAAGTCTTGCCGTCGAGTACACTAGCTTTCCAGATATTTGGGAGATAGAGCTCACGAACTTGCTGCGGAATCCGAGAATCCAAATCCAGCCAAGCATTGCGTCCCGCCAACAGCGAAGCAAAATCGGGATTTAGGTTCACCACATCCGGCGCAGTTTTCGCCGAAACAGCCCCCAAAATCTTGCTTTCCATCGCCGACCAAGGAACGTCCACCCAACGCACCTTCACCCCCGGATTTTGGGCTTCAAAACCGGCGATCGTCTTGTTGAAATACTCAGTAAACTGAGGTTGAAGCTGCATAGTCCAGAACTCGATTTCCTGCGTATTATTTGCCTGGGAATTAACAGCCGGTTTGCTGCAACTCACCACCGCAGCCAGCAGCAGTCCCACCAGCCCAAAAACAGCAAACAGTTGCCAAGATTTACGTTTCATAGAATAAAATTTGAGAGTTATGGGAACCGTCAGACAAAAAAGCGCTCGCCCGAATCAAGCGCGATGAGTCAGTAACAGAGTTTTGTACCTGGGTTCAGGAGCGAGATAGTCTGTTTTTGTGCAGAATCGGCGGGTTTTCGGTCGATCGAGCTGGAATTTATTGACATTCTCCGCAGAATAGCTATTGTCAAGTAAATTGGATAGCATAAAATCGGAACTAGCGATCGCGCAACACAGACTGAGCTGCGTAGCTACGGCGGGATACCGAGATTACAGCACTCTGGCGGCAGTTGGAAACCAACCCTCCAACAGGCCTGCGCGCTGAATCAGGCTGGCCAACTACAAAAGAAAAAAATAGCAATTATCGGCGACCCAATCACATGGTTAACTTTTTCAAAGGTCTACTTTCCCAACGCCAGCCAGGAATCGGGCTCGAAATAGCCCCAGACCGCATCAACATCATTCAGCTCGAAAAGAAAGGTCAGGCATTAAAATTAGGCATCCTAGCCTCAATAGAAGTTCCAGAAGACTATATACAAGAAGGACAAATAGTCGATCCGCCGGGAATGGCAGAACTAATACGTACCGTCCTCGCCGAAAACAAAATCAAAGCCAAGCGAGTAGCCACAGCCATTCCTGGCCGTGAAGCCGTCATCCGCCTCATCCCAGTTCCCGCAGAGCTCAACGAAGAAGAACTGCGGGATTACATGAACGCAGAAGCAGGACTTTACTTGCCGTTTCCCAGAGAAGACGCCGACGTAGACTATCAAAAAATAGGCCTATTTGTAGATGACGACGGAGTAGAAAAAGTGCAAGTCGTGTTAGTAGCAACCCGCAGAGAAGTTACCGACACATACATCGAAACCTTCAAAGAAGCCGGACTGGTTATAGACGTACTAGAAGTAACCAGTTTTGCCCTAATCCGCACCCTCAAAGACCAACTGCAACAATTTTCCTCCCAAGAAGCAGCAGTTCTCACTGCCATAGAATTTGACAGCACCGAGTTAGCTATAGTAGTGGACGGCATACCTCAGTTCAACCGTACCATCCCGATCGGCACCTACCAAATCCAGACCGCCCTCAACCAAGCCATGAACCTGCCACCAACCAGAGACACCAGCGAACTGCAAGGCATGACCCTGCCAGTCACAGATACAATGGGCGCATCAGGAGACGCTAATCCGGGAACAAATGCGATGATTAAAGTATTAGGAGAACTAGCAGACGAACTGCGTCGCTCAGTAGACTTTTACCTCAACCAGAGCGAAGAACTCGAAGTAGCGCAACTGCTGCTAGCAGGCCCTGGAGCTGCGATCGGCAAACTAGACGAATTTTTTATGCAAAGATTAAGCTTGCCCGCATCTCAAGTCGATCCCATCGAAACCCTAGGACTCGAAATCAGCCAAGAAATTACCCCAGAACAGCGAGCAGGTTTAGGAGTCGCCCTAGGTTTAGGACTAAGGGAGGTTATGTGACCTAACAGTTTTAGATGAGAGAAAAACAGATGTGAGAATTTTAGGTAAAAACCCCTTCCAAAAGAAGAAGGCAGAAAGCAGAAGGTAGAATATTGGAGGTAGAAGATAGAAGGTAAAAGGTAGAATATATCTGAGGTAGAAGCAGCCCCTTCCTTCAGTAGAAGGCAGAAAGTTGTTTCTGTATTCCCTAAATAAATCCTTCACTTGTACCAGCAATCTTGGGTTCTGTCTAAAATCTAAAATTTCCAATTTAAATCTATAGCAACAACCAAGACTGTTAGGACGTTCTTAATTGCTGAAACATAAGCGGTAGATCACTTTTTCCTTCTACCTTCTACCTTCTACCTCGTGCCTTCTACCTTCTACCTTGTGCCTTCTGCCTTCTTCCTTCTGCTATAAAATCGAGTGAAGCCATGTACAGCCTAGATATTAATTTTCTCAACGACCGTCCAGACTACAAACCCGTTGCAGCAGCCAAAAGCTCAGCTAAAAAAAGTTCCGGTGGAGCAAAAGACCAACTGCCCATATATGGGGCAGTGCTGTTTGCCTTTGGCATCAACGCCGCAGTCATGGGCGCCTGGTGGTTGGCGACTAACGAAAATACCAGCTTGACCAAAAAACAAGAAGCCATCGACCAAGAACTTGCCAAGCTAAACACTCAAGCCAACACCATCAAAGCCATCAACGCCGAAACCGACCAAGTTACCGCCGAATACAAAGCATTAGCCGGAGTATTCGACCAAATTAAACCTTGGTCGGCGATGCTGCAAGACCTGAGTGTCCGCACTCCCGCCGGAGTGCAAATTGCCAAAATCGAGCAAATCGACCCGAGTCCCTCCCCCGTTGCAGCAGCACCCCCACCCCCCGCAGCCACCCCCGCAGCCAGCCCGTCCCCAGGGGCGAGTCCGTCCCCAGCCAGCCCTACCCCGGCTGCAGCTCCCCCCCCGCCCGTCGTCCCCCAGCAGTCAGCAAAAGTACAAATTTCAGGGATAGCCAGTACCTTTGCTCAAGTTAACGACTTTATGTTGCTAGTCCAGCGCTCTCCTTTCTTCCTCAATACTGACACCAGACTGCTAGCAGCGACCTTAAAAGACAACCCGGCACAAGTACAATTGCGGAACCAAAGTGCAGCAGGAGTAACAGAACTTCCCAAACTGCGGAAAGTGGTGGAATATAAAATTGAAACGACGCTCAGCCCGACGGGGGCCTCCGAGTTGCTCCCCGAGCTGCGAAGCAAGCAAGCAGACGGGCTCGCAATACGCATAGAAACACTTCAAGAAAAAGGAGTGCTAGAACCACAAAAACCAGAGGTGAAAAAACAATGACAGCAAATCAGTTTATTCCCAGCGGCGCACAAGCAGAAGAGACAGGGGCTCAGGAAATATTCGGCATTAAGCTGACACCCCAAGTCCAAGCAATCGGCATCGCAGTTCTCGGACTCGTTATTGCCGGCGGCCTCGGCTACCAGTTCGTACTTCCCGAATTCCAAAAAAGAGACGCATTCAAGCAAAAACTTAGCGAAAGCGAGCAAACGCAAGTGCAATTGCAAACTCAAATTCAAAAAAAGGCAGAAGCAGAAGCAAAGCAAGAAGAAGCAAAACAGCGCCGGGCCAACGTGACGGCAATGTTTGCCAGCGACGCCAGCGCCAACACGCTTTTGCTTGACATGACCCAACTCGTTAATAGAATCAACGCCGGCGTGCAAGGAGATGACCTCAAGGCTAAAATTACCAAATTTGAGCCGGATATGCCCCCAGCAGCAGCAACCGCCGCGCCGGGAACTGTAGACCCTGATATTCTGGCAGATACCTCCTTCGGGCCGTCCCTGGCTGGCAAGCTCAGACGCAAAAAATTTAAGGTAGAGTTTGAAGGCACTTTCGCTCAAACCCGCAATTTTATGCGTAACTTGGAGTTGATGCAGTCGCTGTTGGTAGTGAAGAATTTGAGATCGGAATTGCTACCATCAACTGGGGCAATTCAAGTTGACTTTTTGAAAGGGAAAATAGTTCCTGTGGAGCAGCCGCCAACTCAAATTAAAACCGCTTTTGAATTGCACGCGCTGCTGCCGTTAAAGCAAGAAGAAAAACCGCCAACTCCGGCTCCGAGTCCTGGTGCTAAGTAGCGGTAGTTTGGCGGATAGATATAGCCTTTCGAGCTCTCATATGAGGTACTCATGGGCATAGGGCATAGGGCATAGGGCATAGGGCATAGGGCATAGGGCATAGGGCATAGGGCATAGGGCATAGGGCATACCTCACTTTTTTGAGAACCGCTATATTAGCTATTGTTCCCAACTTGCTCTTTCACAAGAAAGGAGAAGGCAGAAGGTGGAATTTTGAAGATTGAAGGTATAAGTCAAAAAATCATGAAGGCCACAAAAATATTTTTTATATGGCACTCAACAATTTGCTCTAAAACCTAATTTCTTCTAATACCAGTTTCTCAAAGTAATGGAACTGTGTAGCAATCCTTGCAGGAGTCGTAAATTTTTTACCCCACCCCAACCATCCCCTTACAAAGGGGAGGGAGTAAGAAGTACACAAATGATGCGAGGATTGCTGTAGGATAGTTTCTAACCCTGATGTCATCAGTTATTCCCTATCGAAAATAGAAAATCGAAAAGGGCATAAATTCTTCCTTCAAAAAGGATCGAGCCCTTGAATATTTTAGTCAGTTTAGCAGCTAGCGACAAAAGACTGCGAACAACAAATAAATAACAAAGTGTAGTTGAGGAGAGAACGTGAAACAGCATCTACGGTTAAGTGGAGGACTCTTATGCAGCGTTGCAGGAGTTCTGATCGCCCAAGCCCCCGTCTTGGCAGTGCCGACTCAAGTCACAGGAGTGCAAATAAGTCAAGGTAATAATGGCGTAAATATTGTTATGGCGACAGAAAAGGGCGATCGCCCGCAAGTTTTCGCCATCAATAACGGCAATACTTACCAAGCCACAATTATCAACACCCAGCTCCGCTTACCACAAGGCAACAGCTTCCGTCAAGATAACCCCGCTCCGGGAATTTCTTCCGTAGAAATCACCCAGGTAGAGGCTAACAGCATCCGCGTTGTGGTAGCCGGCACCAACGGAGTTCCCAACGGACAAATTGTTCCGGGACAAGGCCAAAGCATCGTCCTCAGCGTTGCCGGACAGGGTGGCACAGCACAGTCTGCCCAAACTCCACCCCCGCCGCCTCCGGGACTGCCGCTGAGCCAAACAGCTCCCCCGCCGACTCCCCAAGTCCGCACCTCGCAAAACCCAGGCGTGCTGCTGCCAAATCCAGAAGTTACTGTTACCAGAAACGATCGCCCCCCCCTCCCCAGCGAAATACAATCCCAGACAAATCAGGCAGCGCCTTTCCTGCCGCGGGCCGTGGCGCCGCCCTTGGGAGATATCGCAGTGTCTAACATCGCCCCTGGCGTCGGAAATATTGAGCTGAGTTCGGGAGAACGCATCCCCCGCTTGGTGCTGCGGGATGCCCCAGTCCGGGACGTTTTGGCTCTGCTGGCGCGCGCTGCAGGCTTGAACATTGCTTTTACAGGTGGCGGGGCCCCTGCTCAACCGGGCCAGCCCGCAGTGCCTGGTCAGCCAGGAGCCTCCGGGTCAGATGAAGGGCCGAAGATTTCTTTGGACATCGAAAATGAGTCGGTGCAAGATGTCTTTAATTACGTGCTGCGGCTCAGCGGGCTGCAAGCTAACCGCCAGGGGCGGACGATTTTTGTAGGGACTAGCTTGCCGATCGACTCGCGCAATATTATCATTCGGACTCTGCGGCTCAATCAAGTTCGGTCTACGGATGCAGCTAACTTTTTGAGCGCTCAAGGCGCGGAAACTCAACTGCCGATTACTCGGGTGACTATTCAAAGCGTCGGCCAGGGAAATGCGGCGCGGGATGTGGAAATTAGGGAACCCGACATTAAGGCGATCGGCGCTAGGGAAGGCACCGGGCCGCTCTTGCTGAGGGGACTTTCGGTGCTGGCGGATTCTCGGCTCAATTCCATCACTTTGGTGGGCGACCCGCGCAAAGTTGACATGGCTGTGGCTTTCTTGACACAGCTAGATTTGCGCCGCCGTCAAGTAGCTGTCAACGTCAAGGTGATCGATATCAACTTGTCGGGAGACAACAGAACAAATACTAGCTTCTCTTTCGGGATTAATGACAGTTTCTTTGTCAATGACGGCGGGGCGGCGATCGTCAATTTTGGTGGTATTAATCCGCCCGATACCGACGCTGTAACTACTGGGATAGCTAATCGGCCGATTATTGAGAACCGAGACATTCCCCAAGAATTCAGGGATACTCCTTTCTACGATGCGAACGGCCGGCGTATCGTGCCCTTGACAGGTCAATCTCTAGGTCCAGGTCTACCCCCCACCAAAGGTGTGTTCCTCCAGCCGACAGCCCCAGTGACTAATGACCCCACGCGAGTTGGAATTACGGATTACGATCCAGGCTCGGCAACCACTTCGGGAAGTGCGCTTTTTGGTCAGTTCCCGCTGTTCCAATATCCAAGACGTTTTCTGTCTAACCTGCAGGCCAGTATTACCAGCCAGAATGCCAAAATCCTGACTGACCCGACTCTGGTTGTCCAAGAAGGGGAAACGGCGAATGTGAATATCACCGAAGAAGTGATTACTAACATTCGATCGGAATCGCAGACAACAGCAGGTCAAACTACCAGAACGGTGACGGCAGAAAAAGGCCAGGCAGGTTTGCGCTTGGGAGTGGCGATCGATCGCATCGACGATAACGGTTTTGTCTCTCTGCGAGTCAACCCAATCGTCAGTGCGATCGGCCCGTCTCGACCCCTGAGCACTGGCGCAGGAGAAAATAACAGTATCACCCTGCTGGCTGAGCGCTCTTTGCAGTCGGGGCTAATTCGCCTGCGGGACGGTCAGACTTTGATTTTATCGGGGATTATCCGCGACCAAGACCGGGTTACAGCGACGAAGATTCCGATTTTAGGAGATTTGCCGATTATCGGTTCGCTGTTCAGGAGCACTAATAAGATCAACGAGCGGGCGGAAGTGATTGTATTGCTGACGCCGCAGATTTTGGATGATAGCGATCGATCGAACTTTGGCTACCAAAACAACATCAGTCCCGACGCGCGCCAACTGTTGCAGCGCAGTCAGCCCGTCCAGCCGAGACAGTAGGAACAAAGGAAAAATGCCTTGCTGTCAACTTTCCATGCTCTTTCCCCTGAGTCCGACAGTCCGACAGTCCGACAGTCCGACAGTCCGACAGGGGTTGAAACCCCTGCCTCAAAGCGAAAGTCCTCTAAAAGAGGACTAAAAATTAGTATTTGAGTCGGTTTTAACCGACTTCAGCTATGAGACAGGGACTTCAGTCCCTGGCGGTGGAAGAAGGCATTGCTCTCAACTTTCCACGCTTTTTCCCCTGAGTCCGACAGTCCGACAGTCCGACAGTCCGACAGTCCGACAGGGGTTGAAACCCCTGCCTCAAAGCGAAAGTCCTCTCAAAGAGGACTAAAGAACTCATTAGTCCCATGCAAAAGGACTATCAATCACTCTTTCAGTCGTCTTCAGACGACTTTCGCTATTAGCCAGGGGTTTCAACCCCTGGCGGGTTTCGGGAGAATGAAACAGCCCTGCCCACCGGGGAAAGAAAGATGGGAAAGAAAGAAGGAAGAAGGAAAAAACTTTTCCTTTAGCCCTTGACAAATTACATTTTATTCCTTCTATTTCTTCTTTTTTTATGCTTTCAAATCCACCGAGGCGAGAAATCTTCTCTCGAAGGTGGTATTTTTTTACCTAAATTTTGGGATTAATTACAAAAATTAGCAAGTTGCATATAAATTAAAGGTTCCACCGATCCATAACGGTCGGCAAGACTTTAGAATAATGCAGTGAAAATTAGATGCTGTGGGGTTTTCAGCAGTTAGAAACAAAAATTCCTTCTCTGACCAATTATCCTAGGGTAATTGGTATTCAGCAGGAGTTGTGATTCGGGGAAGCGGACGGGAGCAATCGGGAACCACCCAAACCTCCCAATCCACACCTCAATCCAGTTGATAACTCACAGCTAATAGTTGAACTAACTCTGTTTAACGTAATTTTGCAAATCCAGAAGGAGTTCGCAATGAACAAAGGTGAATTGGTTGATGCAGTCGCGGAAAAGGCTAGCGTGACGAAAAAACAGGCAGATGCTGTTTTGAGTGCCGCCCTCGAAGCAATCATGGAAGCTGTCTCTGATGGCGACAAGGTGACGCTGGTCGGTTTTGGCTCGTTTGAGTCGCGGGAACGCAAGGCCCGCGAGGGTCGCAATCCCAAAACTGGCGACAAGATGGAAATCCCGGCAACCAGAGTTCCTGCATTTTCCGCAGGGAAGTTGTTTAAGGACAGAGTTGCACCGCCGAAAAACGCGGAATAGCTGGCGAACTGAGTCTTGATTAGACCTGTACACGGTGGGAATTTAGCTTGGGCAGCCGCACTGGCAGGCTGCCCTGCCTCTGCTATTCTTGATTTTTCTGCGAGTATCAGTCCTTTGGGCCCTCCTGAGTCGGCCCTGGCTGCGATTCAATCACACTTGAGCAGTCTGACGGCTTACCCAGACCCGGATTATGGGGAGCTCAGGACTGCTTTGGGGGAGGCTTTGAAGGTTGACCGGGATTGGATTTTGCCGGGGAATGGTTCGGCAGAATTGTTGACTTGGGCGGCTTGGGATTTGTCGAAGCTGGAGGCGACTTATTTGGTGACTCCGGCTTTTGGCGATTACTGGCGGGCTCTTTCGGCTTTCGGGGCGCAGGTTCTCAAATGTCCTTTGGATCTTAAATCTTGCACCATTGTCAAGAACGGGCAAGATGCCCATTCCACAAGAGATGAATTTTGTGGAACAGGCATCTTGCCTGTTCCTAAACAAGTAATTGAGAATGCTGCAACATCTCAGTTGGATCTGAAATCGTTGGACGCGGAGGCTGGAAGCCGGTTAGTAACGGATGATTTGTCGGTTTCTAACCGTTCCCTTGTCTCCCCTTCTTTGCGTCTCCCGGTTCCTCTTGCTCTCGATGCCGATAGACGAGGTTTGCTCCTGAACAACCCGCACAATCCTACGGGTTTGCTGTTTGGTAGGGAGGCGATTTTGCCTTATTTGAAGCAGTTAGCTATGGTGGTGGTGGATGAGGCCTTTATGGACTTTCTACCGCCTTCTGAGCAGGAAACTTTGATCGATGCTGTTGAGGAGTTTCCGAATTTGGTGATTTTACGATCGCTCACTAAATTCTATTCTCTGCCGGGACTGCGGTTGGGCTGTGCGATCGCCCATCCCGATATTCTCCGCCGCTGGCAGTTACTGCGCGATCCTTGGCCTGTGAATGCTTTGGCTGCTGCTGCTGCTGCTGCTGTGGTGCGAGATACTGTTTTTGAGCGGCAAACTTGGGATTGGCTGCCTGTTGCTCGCCGAGAACTATTTGAGGGTTTGGCTAATTTGCCGGGTTTGCAGCCTTTTGCCGGGGCGGCTAATTTCTTGTTGGTTGAGTCGTCGATGTCGGTTTCTTCTATTCAAAAAAGTCTGTTGGAACGACACCGGATTTTGATTCGGGATTGTTTGAGTTTTCCTGAGTTGGGCGATCGGTTTTTTCGGGTGGCTGTGCGCTCCAAGGCGGACAATCTGCGGCTGATTGCTGGACTTAAAGAAGTCATTAGTCAGTTGACAGTTGACAGTTGACGGTTGTCAGTTGACAGTTGACAGTTGACGGTTGACAGTTGACGGTTGTCAGTTGACAGTTGACAGTTGACGGTTGACTGTTAACAACCAATAAAAGTTGACAAACTGATTTTATTGGTCGTTTGAGCGGACATCCCCAAGAAACCCGGTTTCTATGATAAATCTTGGGTTTTACAGCGAAGTATCTAGGAAGAAACCGGGTTTATGACCCCGCGCGCCGATCGTCCTAAACTACTAACTAATGACTAATGACTACTGACTACTGACCGAAAGCATCCAGGATACAAGCCCCCGGATTCATCCGTCCAGAAATAAAAAACCTGTATCCGATGAAAGTTGCCCCCCGAATTTATCCGTGGTCAATGCTTCAATTCTTTAATCTAAAATCTAAAATCTAAAATCTAAAATCGATTGACTTCTTTATTTATGCTTGACTATGATTTAGTGATTATTGGTGGAACTCCGGCCGGACGTTATGCTGCTTTGACTGCAACTAATTTCCCGGCCCGCGTTGCTTTGGTGGAACCGCTAAGTAATTCCCAAGATTTGCCGACTGGGGAAAAAGAGTCGATCGACCTTGGTTTGAGATACAGCCAAACTTTGAGGGAGGCTGCTCGTTTTGCCCAGCAGATCAGCCGTCAGCAATTGGGGCTTCGCTGGGAAGTCGCTAATTCCTCCATTCCGATCAAATTGGGGTTTGAGGGGGTTCTGAAGTGGGCCGACGGTGTTGTTTCTAATTTGTCAGAAATTGATGATCTCGGCGTTTTGGCTGCTCGCGGGGTCGATGTTATTTTTGGCAGCGGCGAGTTTGTTGCGAAACCGGATTTGGCTTTTGTTGCAGGTGGGCGGAAATTGCGATCGCTCTGTTATTTGCTAGCTTGTCCAACTCTGCCGGCGATTCCCAATATTGAAGGACTTTCGTCTGCTGGATTTTTTACTTCGGAAACTGTCGGGGAATTAGCAAAACTTCCCCAGTTGCCTAAAAGTTTGGCTGTAATCGGTGCCGATCCCAGCGGTGTCGAAGTGGCTCAGACTTTTGCTCGCCTGGGGGTTGCTGTCACTTTGGTGGTGAAAAGTTCGCACATTTTGGCTAAAGAAGACCGGGAGGCTGCTGGTTTGGTGCAAGCTGGAATGGAAGCTGAAGGAGTGCGGATTCTGACTGCTACTGAGGTGACTCAAGCTAGGGTGATTGAGGGTAAAAAGTGGATTCAAGCTGGGCCAAGAGCGATCGAAGCTGAGGAGATTTTTCTAGCCGCCGGTAGAGGGCACAATTTTTCATCGTTAAATCTCGAAGCGGCTAAGGTTAAATACAGCGCTCGCGGGGTGATTTTAAATGAAAAGCTGCAAACAACTAATCGCCGCATTTATGCGATCGGCGATGTTGCTGGGGGTTATCCGTTCCCTCACATCGCTAATTACGAAGCTGCGGTTGCTGTGAAAAATGCTTTGTTTTTGCCGCTGTTTCAAATAGATTATCGCGGGATTCCTTGGGCGATTTTTTCCGATCCGCAGTTGGCGAGGGTTGGCTTGACTGAAGCGCAAGCAAGGCGCCGTTTTGGAGACGATCTCATTGTTTGTCGGGAATATTTCAAGAATGTTGAAAGAGCTCAAATGTCCGGGGATACAACTGGTTTTTGTAAGATTGTCGGGCGTCGCAATGGTGAGATGTTGGGAGCGAGTATTGTGGGGCCGCAAGCTGCTGAGTTGATTCACGCGATCGCTTTGGCTGTGCGTCACGGGATGAAGGTTGAGGCGATCGCCCAACTTCCTTATATTTGGTCGAGTTTTTCGGCAATTAACGGTCAAACTGCGGCTCTTTGGGAGTCGCAGCGCTTGGGTAGCAATACTTTTTCGCGCAATTTATGGGAGAATTTGTTTCACTGGCGCAGGTATTGGAAGTGAAACAATCAAAGGGGTAATTGGTAATTGGTAATTGGTAAGTATGTGAGTGGCAAAATATAATTGACTTGGGCTAATTCCACAGTTGGCTTCTGAATTTTGGCATTAAATGCCTGATTCACTTATTAAAGTGGGGCAGCTTGTTGTTGCATCAGGACAAATAATTCGGCTTGGAGCCTATGACTCCCTACCGATCCGCCATCGAGCGCACAAACTAGATTTCCTCTGCTTCCTGCTTTAAATGCAGAGTCGCCCGAATTGTACTGATGAGATTAAATTCTGAGCTAAACTCGACATTAGATTTAATAGGCGATCGCATACAAGCATCGGTTTTAAAAATACTCTTAAGTACCTGATTAGCCTCTTAAATTCCTCTTCTTTCAACTGCTGTCGTTCAAGGAGCATTAGCCTCCTTCATTTTCTACTGAGTCTTAACTCCAGTATCAACAGCTCTTACATAAACAATTCAAGTATTGTTTTAAACTCTTGCTTTCATAACTCTCTCTCCCAAATATATTAAGAAAAATGTAATTCACTGAATACTAAAGCAGAGCAAGCGAAAATAGTAGATAGTAACTCTCAGAAGCTTCAGACTTGACAGAAGCAGTAGGAATACGTAGATATGACTAACATCACAAATTTTTTTCTAGGATATCACATTAACGAGGAAATATACGCAGGCAATCGAACTCTAGTTTATCGTGGTATTCGCTCTTGTGATCAGCAACCCGTCGCGATCAAACTACTGCGAAATGACTTTCCCAGCTTCAACGAACTGGTTCACTTCCGCAACCAATACGTCATTGCTAAAAACTTAAATATCCCCGGCACTGTCAAGGCATACAGCCTGGAGAGCTATCATAACCGCTATGCTTTGGTGATGGAAGACTTTGGCGGAATTTCCTTATGTAGCTACCTTGCTAGTCTAGCATCCGATAGCAACGAAACCCTAGAAGGCTTGCCAGTTAACGAGTTTCTTCCTATGGCAATTCAAATTGCCAACGCCCTTGACGGACTTCATCGCCACCACGTCATCCATAAAGACCTCAAGCCCGCCAACATTCTCATTAACCCCACCAGTAAAGAAGTCAAGCTGATTGATTTGAGCATCGCTTCCCTGCTGCCGCGCGAAACCCAAGAAATTCAAAATCCCAATGTCCTAGAAGGCACTTTACCCTACATATCTCCCGAACAAACTGGGCGAATGAACCGAGGCATTGATTACCGCACAGATTTCTACTCTCTGGGAGTCACATTCTACGAATTACTAACAGGAAAGTTACCATTCCAAACAGACGATCCAATGGATTGGGTACACTGCCACCTGGCAAAGCAACCTATTCCCGTCCATGAACTCCACCCAGCAGTTCCTCCGGTACTGTCTGAGATAGTTGGTAAACTGATGGCGAAGAATGCGGAAGACCGCTATCAAAGCGCCCTAGGACTCAAGTACGACTTAGAAACTTGTTGGCAGCAGTGGAGAGAAAAGGGAGAGATTGCATCCTTTAAATTAGGACAGCGAGATTTGTGCGATCGCTTCATCATCCCAGAAAAGTTGTACGGTAGAGAAAGCGAAGTATTCTCCCTGCTATCGGCCTTCGAGCGCGTCAGTGCCGGAAGCACCGAAATGATGCTCGTTGCCGGTTTCTCAGGCATTGGCAAAACCGCTGTCGTTAACGAAGTTCACAAACCAATTGTGAGACAGCGAGGCTACTTTATTAAAGGAAAATTCGACCAATTTCAACGCACCCTTCCCTTTACAGTATTTGTCCAAGCTTTTCGCGATTTAATGGGACAACTGCTATCGGAAACCGATGCTAAACTTGAACAATGGAAGTTGGAAATTTTGGCGGCTTTGGGCGAGAATGCTCAGGTGATAGTTGAAGTCATTCCTGAACTCGAACGTATTATCGGACAGCAAGCGCCCGTCCCCGAACTTTCGGGAAGTGCTGGTCAAAATCGCTTCAATTTGTTGTTTGAAAAATTCATTCAAGTCTTCACAACAAAAGACCATCCTGTAGTGCTTTTCTTGGACGATTTGCAATGGGCAGACTCAGCATCGTTAAAATTAATTCAACTGCTGATGAGCGACGTTGATAACTGCTATCTCTTATTAATTGGAGCTTATCGGGATAACGAAGTTTTTCCCGCACATCCATTGATGCTGACGTTAGCAGAAATTCAAAAAACTGAAGCAAAGGTGAATACTATTACCTTAACACCACTTGAGCGAGCCGACGTAAATTGTTTAGTTGCCGATACTCTAGCTTGTTCTACAGCGTTGGCTCAGCCTTTGACAGAACTCGTTTATCAGAAAACCCAAGGCAATCCATTTTTCAGCACACAATTCCTCAAATCTTTGCAGGAAGATGGGCTGATTGAATTTAATTTTGACGCTCGGTATTGGCAGTGTGATATTGCTAGAGTGCGAACCTTGGCACTAACAGATGATGTTGTAGAATTTATGGCACTTCAGTTGCGAAAGTTGCCAGCCCAGACCCAGGAAATTTTAAAGTTAGCTGCTTGTATTGGCAATCAGTTCGATTTGGCGACGTTAGCAATTGTTGATGAAAATTCGCCAACAGAAACCGCATCGGCTTTATGGAAGGCACTACAAGACGGGCTAATTTTACCCATTAGCGAAGTTTATAAGTTTTATCAGCCAGAGGGAAATAGCGAATCGGTAATCGGTAATATCAAGAAATCTGACCAATTACTAATTACCCAGGATCAATTACCCAAATATAATTTTTTACACGATCGCGTTCAACAAGCTGCTTATTCCCTCATTCCTGAAGACCAAAAGCGTTCTACTCACTTAAAAATTGGTCAACTGTTATTAAAGAATACGCCAGAAGCCGATCGAGAAGAAAGAATTTTTGATATTGTCAATCACTTAAATGTGGGAGTTGAGCTAATTACCCAGGAGGCAGAACGGGAACAATTAGCACGATTGAATCTGGTTGCTGGAAAGAAAGCCAAAGCTGCTACCGCTTATGCTGCTGCGGTTGAAGATTTCAAGGTTGGCCAGGAATTACTGACAGAAAATAGTTGGCATAGTCAATACGAACTAACATTAGCGCTGTATACAGAAGCAGCAGCAGCGGCATATCTAAATGGTGATTTTGACCAGATGGAAAAATTAGCATCTGTCGTGGAAAACGGCGCCAAAACGCTAGGGGACAAAGTGAAGCTATATGAAGTCCAAATTCAAGCTTATATGGCGCAAAATAAGCTACAGGAAGCGCTGAATACAGGGTTGCCAGTCTTAAAGCAGTTGGGGGTAGAGTTTCCCTCCGAGCCAAATTTATCTGATATTGGACAGGCACTAGGAGAAACCGCGTCAATTTTGAGCGGAAAGGGAACTGAGGACTTAATTGATCTCCCTCTGATGACAGATCCTCAACAAATAGCAACTATAACGATTCTGTCAAGCCTATTTACTCCTGCCTACCTAGCGCTGCCGCCACTCGCGCCTTTGGTAGTTTGCAAACAGGTCAATTTATCTGTCCAATATGGCAATGCTTCTTTGTCTCCCTATGCTTTTGTCATATATAGTTTTCTTCTCTGTGGCATGGGAGATATTGAGCGGGGCTATCAGTTCGGTCAACTGGCTTTACGTCTATTGTCAAAGTTGAATGCCAAAGAAATCCAAGCCAAGACATCCGCAATGGTGCATTCTTGTATTCAACCTTGGAAAGAACACTTCAGAAATAGTTTAAAACCTTTGCTGTCAGATTATACTTGTGGGCTGGAAACCGGAGAGTTAGAATTTGCTGGTTATGCTATCTTTCACTACAGTTATTACTCGTATTTTGTTGGCAAGCAACTAACGCAACTCGAACCAGAAATAGCAACCTACGCAGATGCCGTTAGTAAAATTCACCAAGAAGCCCCACTTTCTTATCAGAAAATTTGTTGGCAAGCCGTTTTGAACTTGATAGGAAGATCGCCAGACCCATGCCATTTAAAGGGAGAAGCCTACGACGAAGAGACAATGTTGCAACTGTATCAGGGAACCAATAACTACCTAGGGATTCATTACTTATACTTGCATCAACTTGTGCTTTGTTATCTGTTTGAAAATTACCCGGAAGCTTTTAAAAGTAGCGCTCAAATAGAAAGTTATTTGAGCGCAGCTTCAGGGCTGATAACTGTTGCCATCTTCCATTTCTACGATTCTTTGGTGCGGTTGGCAGTGTATTCTGACACTCCCCAGTCTGAACAACAGGGCATTCTTGACAGAGTACAAGCTAACCAAGAAAAAATGCAAAAGTGGGCGAATCATGCCCCCATGAATCATCTGCATAAATTCTATCTAGTAGAGGCAGAACGGCATCGCGTTTTAAACCAAAAAATAGAAGCGGTCGAGATGTACGACAAGGCTATTGCCCTCGCCCAAGAAAACGAATACCTCAACGAGGAAGCACTTGCTCACGAACTCGCTGCCAAATTCTACTTAGAATGGGGCAAAGAAAAACTGGCAAAACCATATTTAATTGATGCTTACTATGCTTACGCTCGTTGGGGAGCAAAAGCAAAGATTGACCATCTAGAACAGCGCTACCCCCAATTGCTTGCTGTGATCCTGCAACAGGAGCGAACTCGCCAGAATCCGAGCGAAACAATTCACACATCGACCCATAGTGAATCATCCCTATCTAACACGAATAGAACAATTATCGGTAGCACCAGCAGTTGGGGCTTAGTAGATTTGCCGACCGTTATCAAAGCTTCTCAAGCTCTATCTAGCGAAATTAAACTCGATCAATTGCTCACTACGCTCATGCAAGTGGTGGTGAAGAATGCCGGAGCGCAAACCGGAGCATTAATTTTGAATGAAGAGGGAAACTGGAGGATAAACGTCCACTGCACAAACCGTCAAGACTGCCTTCTGCAATCTATTCCGGTTGAGGAGAGCGAAGTAATTCCTCTCACCCTAATCAACTACGTCAAACGTACAAAAGAAACCCTTATTTTTGATGATGCTAGCAATCAACCAAGATTTGCATCTGACCCCTACATAGTCCAACAGCAACCTCAGAGCGTGCTTTGCACTCCGATCAGCGAGCGAGGGAAAATGATGGGGATTTTGTATTTGGAAAATAATTTAGCCACAGGGGTATTCACGGGCGATCGCGTCGCCATCCTCAACATCCTGTGCTCCCAAGCAGCAATTTCCTTACAAAACGCCCGACTGTATCAACAATCCCAGGAATATGCCCAAAAACTAGAGCAGTCTATCCACGATCTCAAACAGATGCAACTGCAATTGGTGCAGGGTGAGAAGATGTCTGCTTTGGGAAATTTAGTCGCCGGTGTAGCCCACGAAATTAACAATCCCGTAGGCTTTATCGCGGGAAACTTGCAACCGGCTCAAGAATACGTGGGGGATTTATTCAATTTGATTGATTTGTATCAAGAAAAATTTCCCAATCCGGGAGGGGAAATTGAAACAGAAATTGAAGATATGGACTTGGAGTATTTGCGAGAAGATTTGCCTAAATTGATTGGCTCGATGAAGGAAGGAGTCGATCGCATCCGCAATATCAGTATAAGTTTGAGAACGTTTTCGAGGGCTGATAGCGATCGACCAGTTTCTTTCAATATTCACGATGGACTCGAAAGCACTCTGCTAATTCTCAAGCACCGTTTAAAAGCCAGCGAGTTCCGCCCTGCCATTGAAGTTGTGAAAGAGTATGGTAACTTGCCCCTAGTGAAATGCTTTCCCGGCCAGTTAAACCAGGTATTTATGAACGTACTGGCTAATGCCATTGACGCTCTGGAGGAGTCAAATAAGGAGCGCAGTTTTAAGGAAATTAAAGCCCTACCTAATCAAATCACGGTTCAAACTGCTCTGAGCGAAGACCAAAATCAGGTTTTGATTCGCATTAAGGATAATGGAGTGGGGATGTCAGGCGAAGTCAAGGAAAACATCTTTAACCACTTATTCACTACCAAGTCGGTGGGTCAAGGAACTGG
Organism: Microcoleus sp. B7-D4; assembly: GCF_036705125.1. NCBI lineage: Bacteria > Bacillati > Cyanobacteriota > Cyanophyceae > Oscillatoriales > Microcoleaceae > Microcoleus > Microcoleus sp. B7-D4. The sequence goes on along the minus strand of NZ_JAUBTT010000008.1, from coordinate 112,368 downwards.
ATTAGGATTGTCTATAGCCCACCAAATTGTTGTGGAAAAACATGGAGGTACGTTACTCGTGAATTCTTCTTTGGGCCAGGGTTCGGAGTTTGTGATTTCTATTCCGGCGTGAGCATTTCGTAATAGGGCTGTAACGCAATTAGTGCCGCGTCGCAATTACCAGTTCCGTTATTAGCAGAAACAGGAAACGGGACACGGGGAACGAGCAACAGCCTAGGGGTTTTCGTGCTCGGAACTAGCGACTATGGACTAGGGAAACAAAGAATCTCGACTAATTCCCCCATCCTCCGCCCGCACCTTATTGGTGATTGAGACAGCGGTTTGCAACCGCCCGCTTTACCAACTCTCTTCGCTTTTTTTGTGCCCGGTTTTGAGTTAAGAGTTCCCTTGAGTTTTTCAGCCTCTACCTTACCGAAATGAAAGCAGCTATCATGCTACTGAGATTGGGGAGTTGAATTTCATAATATGATAAGGTGCGCGCACCCTAGGTTAATAAGGTGCGCGCTTGACGCTTGACGCTGAGATGTACGGAGAGGGTGGGATTTGAACCCACGTTAGAGTCACCCCTAAAGTAGATTTCGAGTCTACCGCATTCAACCGCTCTGCCACCTCTCCAATTGATTTGAGATGTGAGCTAAAAGTATTTTACCGCACAGTGCGCCAGATTGTAAATCTTTATAAAAAAGAAGTTTGATTTTCTTCAGATTCCAAAGTGGTCTTAAATCCCCCTGCAGGAGTCCACTGGAGGGCTCCGTCGCGCCCTGTCCAGAATATCTGGGTTTTGGTTTGGCGCAGTTGGGCTGCGGTTTCTGGGTCGATTTCGTCAGCAGAGGCGATCGCCACTTGTGGCCCAACCGCGCCCAATAACTCGGCCGTCAGGGCTTTTCCTGACCACCACAGCACTTGAGCCGGCTTCAAGGTTCCCGTTGCTGCCAATTTTTTTTGCGCTTCCGGTGTCATTTCACCGACGAGCAACCAAGTTCGATTTCCCACCAGGAATTCTACCACCGGAATCTCCGCATTCACGAACTGCAACCGCGTCGAACCCAGATCAACTGTACTGCTAGTTTCTAAAGGAATGTAAACGCCTTGGCGAGATTGCACAGCCGTTATAAATTCCTGATTGTTGCCACGGTGAATTTGTTTGGGAGCATTATTATCATAAAATGTTTTAATTGGCAAGCGTTCTAGTAATTTTCCCCAACCACTGCTCAAACCTAAATGACCGTGAGTGGCGATCGCAAAATTCACAGAATTAACTCCTTGCTTCTGCAAAAAAGGCAACACTGTAAACCTTACGGTATTTTCATCACCGCTATTAATTAGCGCCACTTTTCCCCTATCTTGAATTACTAAAACAGGCTCACCAGATGTCGCCAGCAAAGTAACTTGAAATAAAGATGATTGAACGTGCCAAGCTGGCAAAACTATGATACTTATTCCCGCCACCAGCGCCAGCGGTAAAATCCAAGCCGCAGAAAAAATCGGCAGTGCAATAACTCTGCTTTTCGCCTTCTTCCCTTTCCCCTTTTCCTGGTTTTTTCCTCTGACTGCTTCCGGCTTCCGTCTTTTTTCTTCCTTCCTCCTTCTATCCGTTACATCCGTTACAGAATCCGTTGCCGAACTTCCCCCGATCCAAACCCAGCAAATTAAACTGTAAAGCGCGATTAGCTGAAACACCGATACTTGACCGACAGCTACCGAATTACCGGGTAATTGCGAGAAATATTGGGCGATCGCAATTAACCCCTTTGCCGGATAGTCCAGCAGTTGCGCTAAAATACTGCCAGCGGGCGGAAAAATCAATCCAGCTAAAGCGCTAACCATCCCCCCAATACTCAAAATCCACAGCAAAGGAGCCGCAATAATATTGACTAAAATGCTGTAAGGTGATACCACACTAAAAACGTAAAGTAGCAGCGGCAGGACCCAAATTGAAGCTGCAATCGGAACCACAACAATCGAAGCGATCGCGGGCGGCATCCATTCCAACTTTGCCATCAGCGGCGGCGTTGTCACGATTAACCCCAAAGTTGCCAAAAAACTCAGTTGGAAACCTAAATCCCAAATCCACAAAGGGTTAACCAGCAGTAAAATAGTAGCAGCAATTAACAGCAATCCCAGCGGCTTAACTTGGCGGTTCAGCACCAAAGCAAATAGTGTTCCCAATCCCATTAAAGCGGCGCGGCATACTGAAGCTTCAAAGCCGGTTAATCCCACGAGGAAAAATAAAGCACCGACGCCAAAGCTAAATTGTAATTGTTTGGAAAAACGCCTGGTTAAAGCTAGAACTAAAGCCAAAACCATCGAAACTTGAGTGCCGGAAGCTGCGATCGCGTGGGCCACTCCAGCCTGCACAAAAGAGTCGCGGATGTTGTAAGGTAAATCTACTGCTTGTTTGCCGAGGGCGATCGCACTGATCAAGGGCCCTTCTGGAACATTTAACTGCGATAGTTGCGATCGCACGATCCGCTGCCGCATCGCTTGAATTTTCGATGGCTGCATCCCGCTTGACTCCCAGAAAGCAGCCGCTTGGCTGTTAACTCGATTTACATCCGCGATCGCATTTTCTCTCCTCCAGTCAATTTGACGGCCTTTGAGTCCGACAAAAGCCCCTTCTCTGGCTAAATATTTTTGAAAATCAAAAGCCCCCGGATTCGACGGCGGCTGCGGTTTGTACAAGGAACCCACAACTGCGATCGTATTGTCGGCGTACAAGCCAGTTGCTTGCAGCAGGGGCACTGTAACGTAGAGTTTGCCGGATACTGGGCGGTTGACAACTACTCCTCCCTCGCCGCCGTTGATTTCGCTAACTAAATCTGTTTCTAGCCAAAATTGCGATCGACCCGATCGAGTCAATCGAGGCGTACTGGCAACTCTACCGCGAACTGTCACCGCCACTTCTTGAGTGTTTCCAACCGCCGGAATCAGTTTGCTGATGTCATCTATTGCTGGTTGGGGCGATCGAACTGCAAAATAAACGCTAGCTAGAAATGCCACCAAACCCGCAACTGCCCACACCCATTTCCCTCGCGGCAGCATCTCCAACAAACTCAACTCTTCCCTCGCATCTAAGGGTGCTTCAAGAGCATTTTCTTTTTGTCTGCTGCGTCTTTTCTTAGTAACTTGGACAGAATTTTTAGTATATTTTCGCAACAATTTCGGCAGGGCGATCGCTACCGCTATTCCCAAAGCAAGTATCGCGTATCTACCCCAAGAAACCGCTGTAGAAATCAATCCCAAAATGTAGGCAAGACAGAAGATGACACCCGTTGCTTGATTCATTAATTAGCAAGTAATTAGCAATTTTTACTGTCAAAAGTAGAGTTGGTTTCAGTCCAGAACACATAATATCAATTCCGGTTATATCGGAATGATTTAACCACAGAGAACGCAGAGAACGCAGAGGAAGAGAAGAGAGAGAGACGAATAATGCCGATGAAGAGAGGATTTCATATAACCTCTGTATGTAGGGTACACATTGCGACCCTACATATAGCTGGTAAAAGTATAGTCATTTATAGGCATGGGAGGCTTCAAGTCCCTCCCCCTTCACTTTTACTTTGAGCGGATTAACCCGCATTGGCCCAACTACGCAGCTCCCTATCCCATCGCTGAAGGCATTTGGGATTGCTTTTCTGAGGATATTGTACGCTGCATTCACATCGGAATTAATTAACCGACCAACCGATGTTTTGTACAAACCTCGCTTGATACGCTTACCAGTAAACACAGGCTCTTTATCAGTTGTTCCGTAAACAGGAATTGGGTCTAGACCCAGAAAGTTGGCCCGTGAACTATAGGATTCTTCCTGCACAATTACCTTGATTCCCGCCAGCCGAGCTTTGTATTCCAACATCTCAATTAATCGAGAGTGAGGAATGTTGACAAAGTTTTGGTTGGTTTGCTTACCTAAGTTAATTTCGGTTTTCCACTGTGCATTTTTGCCGATGACCAGCGTTCCAATTTGGTTCACTACCAAATGGTCAACAATCACGCGACTAGCATGATGCAAGTAATTATCAACTTTTTGATGGCGACAACGAGTTAAGCGCGCTCATCCGGGGTGACGTTTTGCGGTTCCCTTTTAAGTGGGATTGCAATCGTGCTTTCCGCTTGTTGTAGAACTGGTTGATCGATTTCAATGGTCGCCCGTTAATCAACAAAGGGATAAATCCCGGTTGATTTGAAGTTAACGCCACTAAATTATCCAGTCCCAAATCAATACTAGCTACAGAGTTGGCATTGCCAAGGGTGGACTCCGTTTCATCATAAATCACCTCAATTACATAGGCATCACATTTCGGAACCAGTCTAACTTGACAAATCAGGTTGGGATTGAGTTTGGTTTTAATTGAAAGTTCAGTGCCGGAAAGTTTAATGATTCCTTTCTTCAACTGTTTGCTGCTAATTGCTTGAATCGTGTAGACGAGAAGGTTTCGCCCTTTAGTCTTATCTTTGTACTTTGGCAATTTTGGGCTACCCGTGAATCTTGAAGAGTCAGCTTTGTAAGCTTTAACGGCTTCAAAAAACGATTTCCAATTCTTGTCTAGCACCATCAAGATTTGCTGACTTACTTTAGCAGGCAAAGCCTTATATGCTTCGTGAGACTTCATCAATCGGTTCATTTCGTTATAACTGACATAACCCCATCCATAAATAAAGCTCTGACGAATGACGTAATTGGCGGCATTGTAGAGGTTTTTCGACTGGAAAGCTAGTTCGTCTATTTGGGCGAAACGGTGTTCCGTTGATTTAATGATGTGCCTCTGTGTTAGTTGCATTTGAGACTTGCGTTTTTTGGGCTATGCGTATTCCTTGTTCAACACTCACAACAATAGAATACCATTATTGTTTATAATTGCTTATAAACTCAATGAAGTTTTACAATACTACCACTGCCTAATAAGTCTTCTTCTAAATAGACAGCCCCAATTTTAAACCGAAAGCCGCGTGCAGCACCATAAGTGCAAGGGCCGTCGTGCCTAAATAAGCGTGAACCGCGCGCAGTGCTAGCTTATTGCCCCCAAAACCCGTTAGCGAAATCAAGCTGCCAATAGCCAGCAAAACCAGCACTGCCGAACCCGTCCAAAAATGCGGGCTTTCCATGACTGGCTGGTGCTGCATCACCAGCGACAGCAAGCCGCCTGTATAGCCCAAAGCTAGAAACAGAAACATCCACGGTGCAAGCTTGCGGTGATCCGAGCGACTTGTGAGTGCGACATCTTTATCTGTGGCCAAACGTCCCTGCCATCCCGTATACCCGACAAAACTGCCCATCGCCACTACCACGATCCCCATCATTACAGGGTGTCCCCAATGGGTAATTGGTTCGGGAATTCCTAGACTGCGAAATTGACTGGCGATGGGTTCTAGTAGTTCGCTTAAATTTACCATTTGATACTGACTCCAAACTTGGCGATAAATATTTTCGGACTAATCATTAAAATATTATAAAATATTAGTGTAGCAAGTGCGATCGCGATTTCTAAGAGCTGTTTAATATCAAATCCTTGCTTCATCGTCGAGCGTAAAGTCTCCTTCAATCTGCAACCAAATAGAAGCACAATTTTCAGTTTTTGGGTTCACAGTCAACAGTCAACAGTCAACAGTCAACAATTCCGGAGGAGTGCAACCAGAATCTATCTAACATGATGGTCAAACATTGCGCCGAAGCCTGGATATAGGCAAAACTTAGCCGGCTTGGGCCGGCTGTGAGATGTTTTACAGCAGTGATGCTGCTTCAAGTTAATTCTTAGCCTGATAGGCTAAATCTAAGAGCAAAAATAAACGCCATTCGCCCGCACATCACACCCCGTGGGCTGCCTTTTGCCCAATCTTCACAGCCTCATCCTCACTCTGGATGTTAAATTTTACCTGCCTGCTCAAAGTTAATTTCAATTCCTTGACTTTTGAATGGCCAAGTGAGAAATTAACATCGCAGCCGACGAACCGTCACACTTCTACATTTTGCTAATCGTTCTCAAGGGAGAATCAACTGCTGAAAAAAACTAGAGGTTCCAAGTTTGAGACTTCTGGCATAAAGTATGCCGTCTGCCCAGGCTCACTTCGATCGACTGATCGCTAAACTGTCTCAAGGCACCCTGATAGCACCCTTGGCTGTTGAGCAGCCATCGCTGTGCACCTAAATGAACCCTCTCAACTAACTAGCTGGGGATTCGGTTTTAGCAGACAAGCAGTGACTTTCTTGCGTCGCCTTCCTCGGAACCGTGCAATCGCTACACTCACTGCGCCGTCGCTAAAGTAGCTTCCGAAGGTTGGATTTGATACTTTACGAGATTTGCCAGTTCTTGTAACTGATTAATCGCTTCTGCACCTTCTAGTTTCATCAGTTCGCGGTCGTCCCGCATCTCAGTCCAAGTGATACCGTAATCTGACACTAAAAATCGAATCAGATGGTTGTCCGTCAAACTGACCATAAATGAGGCACTGTTCATCTGACCCCCGCAAGTGTAGCAGGATGCCAGATAACCCCGATGCTCTAGCACGATCGCTAAAGCTTGGAGGTTCATTACCAAATCTTGAACGAATTTACGGTGTTGTTCTGCAAGTCTCAGAAACACAGTTCTCCTCCTATCACCACACCGTGTATTTTACATCCCATTTAATAATTTCTTAATAAGTGGGTATTTAGGTGCTGGTTCAGTATACGTTTAGTATGCTCAAAAAAAATCGGATTAGCGACCTCTTCAGCCTACCTATACTACATTAACCCAGTTGTGCTCGAAACGCAGTATCAGCAGCGACATTCAGCCAAAACAGGCTCTAGCGGGGAACTCCAGCCGGAAAATTTGCCTGCTGTCAGGGCTGATTCAGCCGTCGCAGAGCCCAAAGATACAAATAACTAATGATAGTAATGAAATTAGTTAAGTAGAAGAGTTCAATCACCCTGGGGATACTCCTCCCAAAGCGTCGTCGTCTGCCGCAAGCTCAGAAAATCGCCATTCCCCAAAATCAAGTGATCCAGTAGCGGAATCGACAAAAACTGCGCTCCCGCCAGCAACTGTCGCGTCAAAGCAATATCCTCTGGGCTTGGTTCCACAATCCCCGATGGGTGATTGTGCGAGATAATCGCCCGCGTCGCCCCCTGGCGGATCACCTCGCGAAAAATATCCCGTGGGTGAGCCAAAGTTTCCGTTGCTGTGCCGATCGTAATTACCTGAGTACCCAGCAGCCGATTTTTCACATCCAGCAACACCACAGCAAAACGTTCCTGAGACTGCCACATCAAATCCTGACTCAGGGCATCCGCCGCCGCTTGGGGAGAGTCAACCACAGCCATTTCCGGCGGCCGCGACTGAAACACCCGCTTCCCCAACTCCACCGCAGCCAAAATCGAAGTCGCCTTAGCAGGGCCAATCCCGTGAATCTGCGTCAACTCCTGAACGCTAATAGTGCGTAGCACAGCCAGAGGATCGCGGTGGTGCAAACTCAACTGATTTAAAATATACTGTCCGAGCCCGACGGCCGAAAGTTTGCCGGGGCCCTGACCAGTACCCAGGAGAATCGCAATCAATTCTGCAGTCGCCAAACTTTTCGGGCCACCCGCCATCAACCGTTCCCGTGGCCGTTCACTCGTTGGCAAATCGACAATTCTCAAGCTGTAAGTCATAGCTGCACCCGCACCGCAAGCTCAACAATTAGACAATTTTAGCCGATCGATTTGCCTTCTTCAATTCGTACAATCACCGAAAAAAGCCTTCATCATTAACCGAGGATTTTGGCAGATTAAATCTAACCCAGCGTTTCGCAAGCGATCGAGTCTTGATCTCGATCGAGCTTAAAAGGATCGCCCGGATATGCCTCTAAAACTCGCTGCGCTTCAGCTTGAGTCGCAAAGTCCGAACAGTTGCAATCCGAGTTAACGCAACTCGGAAAATCGGCACTTTTAACCTTTGGTTTAGAAGACTCTTGACATACTCCCCTGCCTAAAGGCGAGAGGATTCTTAACACTTCATCGACCAATGCTACCGAAGTAGTCTTACGAGCGCCTCCATGTTCATTTTAAGTCGTGGCAATGCCCTATCCCGACTATATGTATCGTTTTGTTTGAAAAACATTAACAATACTTTGTTTTGCTTCCAGGTTGGATTTTAACCATTGCCCTTGGGTCTTTCCCTATTACTGGATCAGTCCCGGTTTCAACTCAAGATGAGTATATATCGCTGCAATCTTAGGTGGGGATTTCAACCAATTAAACTATAGCATAAAGCCGTCCTAAAAGGACGGGGCTTGCATCCCATTTTCTCGGTCAATAACTTTCTTGGTATCTTTTTTTGGCTGCTGTGCATCAAGAGCAATCTCTGCGGTTCGTTCAACAGATTTGACTGAAGATGGCAATTTGCGATCGGGCTCTGGTTTGGCAAGTGCAGGTGCGGGAGTAGAAATGGCAGGTTTCGGTGTTGGTGTCGGCGTTTTCACAGTCTGAGACTTGGGTGTCGGCACTGCCGAAAGCGGTGATGGCTTAGCGGTTTGAGATGATTCTAGCCGATCGGTTGGGGCCGGATGCGCCACCGAAACTTCCTGAGACGGATTGGGTGCGGCGACGGCAACAAGTACAAACGAAGCCGCCATCAACCCGCCGTACATCGCAGCCGATCGCTTGCGGGTTGGTGCACCCACCCATTTCGGATTAACAATACCCAGAAAAAAGGCAGGTATCGACACTAGAAAGCTTAAGATGAAAAAATTAAACATAGCGACTTTTACCAGTAAAAAAGAGAAGTAATCCAGGACGCAGAAACCGGGTTTCTTTTAGCAAAATCCGAGGTGAAGCACGAAGGATATCTGTTTAAACAACCCAATTTCTTTAATTTCTGTGTGTAAGTCCTGAGAAGTTAACTTCCTTATTTATCCGCAGGCAAACTCACAAATCCCTATGATTTACGAAGTAAACTAGAACGTTGGAGACCCGACCCTGGTGCAACCGGGTTTCTGATCGTATTTCTCCTTGCTAAGACCACGATTTTTTCCTACAGTTCGCGAGCGCACTCCGACGCCTAGAAACCTGGGTTTTTAATTGCAGTAAATTAGTAGAACCAAGTATTTTTCTTAAAAAACTAAGTTTCTCGCCCCAACCGGGCGTAACTCCTGGTAAAATTTCTTGTAATGCTGCCAAAAAAGTGAGAAGCATACCCCCAGCTACTTTCAGCGCAAAGGTGCGCTGACCCTCAATTCTGGCCATTCACTTGAGGCCAGCAGCCCCGATGAAACTGCTTGCGGCGGCTTAGGTGCTGTAACCCCAAGCAAAACGAACGAAACTGCCATCAAGCCGCCGTACAAGGCAGCCGATCGCTGGCGAGTTCCCAGTCCCACCCATTGAGGATTTAGCAGACCCAGACAAAAAGCCGGTGTGGAAAACATGAAAGTTAATACAAACAAGCTGGACATCACGCACCTCCGACTAGCGAATTGCAGCGATTAATTACTTTTATCTCCAATTAATAGCTCACAAATCCGCTTAAAAAAGTTGCAATTTATGATTTATAACTTTAGAATTATTGATGTTTATCAAACAATAATAAAACTTTTAAAATCTCTTACTTTCGGTAGTTGTTAAAAAAATAATAGGTTTCTAGAGAGACCAAAAATTTAGCTTAAAATAGAAACTAAATTCCTTACTCAAAATATGAAAGTCCGCTTTAACGTAGTCCGCCAAAATCAAAACGAGGCTCCCCGGGTTCACACTTACACCCTAGATGTGGAAGAGAGCAATACCATCCTAGACTGCCTCAACAGTATTAAGTGGGAACACGACGGCACTTTAGCTTTTCGCAAAAATTGCCGCAATACAATTTGCGGCAGTTGTTCTATGCGAATTAACGGTCGATCGGCATTAGCTTGCAAAGAAAATGTAGCCAGCGAACTCGCAAGATTGCAAAAAATAGCTGATTCCAGCTCAGCAGAAAGGCCGGCCGATTTCATTCCAGAAATCACGGTAGCCCCAATGGGAAATATGCCAGTAATTAAAGATTTGGTTGTTGACATGACCAGTTTTTGGGACAACCTGGAAGCAGTGGAACCCTATGTCAGCACAGCCTCGCGAGCAATTCCAGAACGCGAATTTCTGCAAACTCCAGAAGAGCGATCGAAACTCGACCAAACCGGCAACTGCATCCTCTGCGGCGCGTGCTATTCTGAGTGCAACGCCCGCGAAGTCAACCCGGAATTTGTCGGCCCCCACGCCCTCGCCAAAGCTTACCGCACGATCGCCGACTCCCGCGACAGCGAAACCGAAAATCGGCTCGAAAAATACAACGAAGGCACCGCAGGCGTCTGGGGATGCACGCGCTGTTACTACTGCAACTCGGTTTGTCCGATGGAAGTTGCGCCGATGGATCAAATTGGTAAGATTAAACAGGAGATTCTCGATCGCAAAGATGACCAAGCCAGTCGATCGATCCGCCATCGCAAAGTTTTAATCGATCTCGTCAAAGAAGGTGGCTGGATAGATGAGCGCAAATTTGGCATCGAAGTAGTAGGAAACTACTTCCGCGACGTTAAAGGTTTGCTGAGTCTGGGCCCGTTGGGTTTGAGAATGATCGCTCGCGGCAAGTTCCCGCTGTTTTTTGAGCCTTCAGAAGGTACCGAAACCGTGCGAAATCTGATCGAATCGGTTCAAAGTTTAGAAAAGTCAGCAGATTAGCGATCGGCGGGCATTTTCCTGGTAAATTACAAGTTGTGCGATCGTAAAGCTTCCCACAATTCATCACTCAAAACACGAAACTTAAAACTTTTCAATGACTGCTCAAACTCCTCCATCCTCAAAACCGACAACCCCAAATACCCCAAAACCAGAACCAGCCTTTGGGTGGAATGCCTACGCCGAACAAATCAACGGACGATTTGCGATGGTGGGATTCGTGGGACTTTTGCTGCTAGAATTCTTCACCCGTCAGGATTTTTTTACCTGGCTGGGCCTGCGTTAAATTAATCAAAATCAATTAAAAAAGGAAGCTGAAAAATTATCTATATTTCAGCTTTCTTTTGATTTTTAAGAGTTATTGGAAATACACTTTATCAAATTAGAGGTACCAAATTATAACATTTATAGTGGCATACAAACATATGAATTTACCCAAGTGGATAGTAGTTACTTGTAGCGCGATCGTCCTAGCATCATGCGGAAATGGATCTTCCACCTTAATCTCCGAACCGAAACCGGGAAACAGTGGACGAACATTTGCTGATTGGTGTCGCCAGCGGGCTTCTTTGATTCCTGAAGCTAAACGTACTGTTGATGTGCTGTTGCAGAAAGCAGGGACTACTGAATGCGATGAGGCTAATCAGAAACTTTCTCTGCTCACGGAACTCAGCCTCCGCAGCCATGAAATCAGCGATATTAAACCGCTAGAATCCTTGACTAACCTGACTGTGCTCAACCTCAGAGGCAATAAAATCAGCGATATCAAACCGCTAGAATCCTTGACTAATGTGACTGTACTCAACCTCAGAGGCAATAAAATCAGCGACCTCAAACCCTTACAATCTTTGACTAAGCTGACTGAACTCGACCTCAGCTTTACCCAAATCAGCGACATCAAACCGCTAGCATCTTTGACTAAACTAATCGATCTCGATCTGGGTGACAATAAAATCAGCGACATCAAACCCTTAAAATCTTTGACTAAACTGACACACCTCGTCCTCAGTGGCAATGAAATCATCGAATTCAATAAACCTTCCCCGTTAGTCGCAAAGAGGCAACCCGGAAAGAGTGGACAAACATTTGCGGATTGGTGTCGCAAAAAGGCTGATTTGAGTCTTGAAGCTAAACATACTGTTGAGGTGCTGTTGCAGAAAGCAAGGACTACTGAGTGCGATGAGGCCGATCGAGAACTTTTCCGACTCACAGAACTCGACCTCGGCGCCAATCAAATCAGCGACCTCAAACCGCTAGAATCCTTGACTAAGCTGACTGAACTCCACCTCGGTGCCAATCAAATCAGCGACCTTAAACCGCTAGAATCCTTGACTAGGCTGACTGAACTCGGTCTGATCAACAATAAAATCACCGACATCAAACCCTTACAATCTTTGACTAATCTGACGGGACTCACACTCGAAAGCAATCAGATCGGTGACATCAAACCGCTAGCATCTTTGACTAAACTAACTTTTCTCTCCCTCGGTCTCAACCCGATCGTTTCCAAAATTTGCCCGCTCAAACCAGAGTCTATCTGTCGCTGGGAACCCGTAAGTTAAATGCCAAATTTTTAACTTTACTGGTGTAAAAATTAGATGTACAAGATTATGAGTTTTATAGTTGCACGCCAACATATAAATTTACAAAAGTTAATAGTAGTTACTTGTAGCGCGATCGTCCTTGAATTATAGGGACACGGCATTGCCGTGCCCTGAATCCGAAGTTTCGTTCATATTCTGTTCGGTCGATGGCCCCTAATACGGTAGGGGCGGGTTCACGAAAAATATCTGCCAATAATTGACAATCTCAAAAACCCGCCCTTTTAATCGTTCGAGCAGACATGATATCAAACTAATTTCCAGTTGTTTCACGGACGGTCAAACTGTACTTGCCTCTACCTTTTGGAGGCGGATCGTAAGCGTTGACAATGACGCGATAGCGACCGTTCGCAGACAAGGTAACAGTAAGCTCTGAATTGGAATTTTGCTGCGTCGCATCATCATTTTCTCCAAGTAGCTCCCCCTGGGAGTTGAAAATAGCGAGATAAGTATCAAACTCGGTACTTTCTACGGTAATAATCACTTTTTGACCCTGAGTGCCTTCAAAGGTATACTCGTCGTACAAACTGCTGTCCGAGGGCAGTACAGAAGACTTAGCAGGGCTGAGTTCTCCGTTTTGCTCTAAAATTACCTTAGATGAACCCGCATCAGGACTCGATCGAGGTTCTACACTTGGGCTCTGAGTTGGCGAACTTTGTGGTGATGGCGACGGGTTGGGGCTTGCTTGAGCTAAAACCGCCTTGCCAGCAGGCTTCGCATCAGTTAAATTTTGAGGAAATTCTGCTGAAATGAGGGTGGAACTACTGTTAGCAACTCCACCTAAATTGGAAACTGGCAGGGAGACAGTCGGCTTGCCAGAAAAAGTAGCTACCAGAGCAATTGGCGCGATCGCCCAAAATCTAACTTGACGCATGAATTACCTCGATTTGCAACGAAGAAGGAAGGAAGAAGTCAGTAGTCAGTAGTCAGTAGTCATGGATTATTTGTTAGGTGCTACCAATGCCCCATGCCCCATGCCCCATGCCCCATGCCCCATGCCCAATTTTCACCGGACAGTTAGAGTGTAACGACCCCGGCCCGAAGCATCGTAAGCATTGACAAATACGCGATAGCGACCCGTAGCGGGCAAAGTAACGCTTAGAAACGCATTTTTAGTCGAATCGCTCCCTTCGTCATTTTGTGCCAGTAATCGGTCGTTAGGGCCAATGATAGCCACATACGGCTCGAAATCTGTACTTTCGAGGGAAATGGCTACAGACTGACCAGCTCGACCTTCAAAAGTATACTCTCGATACAGACTGTTGTCAGACGGCAATACTGGGCCGCCTGCGACTAAAGCGCCTTCTTCTTGCAAAATCGCCCGAGAAGGCGCGGTAGCACTCGCTTTCAGTTCTAACGTATAAGCCCCCGACTGCCTAGCTTCGTAGGAATTTGCCACTAACGTGTAAGTGCCGTCTGCTGGCAGCCTGACTGTAATTCTGGCGTTTTTACTGCCGGCTCCGTCATGGTCTTGCGCGATTCGGCGCTGGTTGGGCCCGAGCAATATTAAATAAGGGTCAATTTCTTGACTTTTCATTTCTATTGTGATTTGCTGGCCCGCTTTTCCCTCAAAGGAGTAGAGGTCAAAAAAGCTGTTGTCTTCGGCCAGAACGCTAGAATTGTCGGTGAGTTTACCGCTGATGGCGGGCCCGTTGAGCGCGAGTTTTTCAGGTGATTTGTTGCCACCAAAGGGCGATCGGGCTTGAGCCACGCGGGGAGCTCGCCCTTCTCGTACCGCTGTCAGGAAAGCGGGTACTTTGTCTGCTGAAATTGCAAAACCGATACCGATATTACCTCCACCCCGATCGCGAGTCAAAATAGAAGAATTGACGCCGATTAATTCTCCAGAACTGTTGAGCAGCGGCCCTCCAGAATTGCCGGGATTGATGGCGGCGTCGGTTTGAATTAAGCCCCGAGAAAGGTCGATGCGGCTGACGATTCCGACTGTAAAAGTACCTTGAAGTTGACCGAAGGGATTGCCGATCGCAAATGCTTGTTGCCCGACTTTCACCGAACCGGGACGGGCTAAAGGAATGGTCGGCAAATTGTTTTGACCGCGAATCTTAACCACGGCTAAGTCTAGACCTTCTTCGCCGAATCCGACAACATCGCCGACAAGTTTTCTGCCGTCTGCCAGAATTATATTCACGGTACCGCCGGCCGAAACGACGTGGGCGGTCGTTAACACCATGCCGTCAGGGCTGATAATTGTGCCGCTGCCCTTAGATTTACCGGTATCGACGGTAACAACCGCCGGACTGGCCTTTTCGTAGACCCGAATATTGGTTTGTTCTGCGACATTTTGGGCGATCGCACCCTGGGAATGCACCGAGTTAAATTCTGTTAAATCTGTTGATTGCCGCCCAGGGGATGTCGTAACAACCGCACTGGCGCTGGCTGTTACCCCAACCGTTAAAATTCCCGATACTGCTAAAGTTAGAAGTTTTAAATTCATGGCGATCGATTTAGTATTTAGCGATGGGTAGCTAGGAATTAGGTTTTGTGCTTAACCGCTAACTACCTTCTGTAATTATTTTAAGACTTGCACCACGGTAGTGACATTCCTCACGCCGGTTCTCCAATTCGGGAATCTGAATCAGCAGCTAAATACTTAAAATTAGCTTGTCGTAGCGCAGCATCCTCATTGCCGTAGAAAAAAGACAGCAAAGCAAAACGCTGGCCGCTAATCACCGGCGTCGCTTCATGCAGCAAAGAACACGAAAAAATAATCGCCGTGCCAGAATCGCCTTTATAACCGTGCGGCGCGTACTCGGGAAACCGTAAAAATCCCCCCGTGTACTCTCCCACATTCAAGTTTAGCGTCATCGCAAACCTACGGTGCACCGTAGCTTTGCTAGTGTTGTCGCGGTGCGGCAGAAAATAACCGCCGCTGTCAGCATCGTAACAACCTATCAAATACCGCTCAAACCTGGTAATTGTAAACTGAAAAGCTTTTTCTACTTCCGGCCGCACCCGGCGCCAAATAATCGCACTCAATCGCTGCTGTAACTTCGGGTCTTCAATAAAGAAATCGCGGCGCTTCTTGAAAGTGTCGTCGTGCAGGCCAACTGTTTTCCCGCCTATTTGCCTCATAAAGCCGGAAGGACTGCCACCGTGATTTTTGTACATATCGATTAAACTGCGGCAAGATGCTTTGTCCAAAACGTTAGGAATTACCAACACCGGGGCGTGGCGAGTGGCCGATCGGGCTTCCTCAATTGGGGGTAAAGTTTTGAGAAAATCTAATACTTGTTGGGCGTGTTGGTGCGGTTCGCCCATCGGCAAAATATTAATTACCTGAAGGTTTTCGTTGAGAACAAAAGTTTGTGGTGCATAGTGAACTCCGGCAACTCCATTTTCTTCGACATCTCGGAAAACACCGTACTGCTGGCTGACTGTTTTATCCAAGTCCCAGAAAAAGATGAATGACGGAGCAATTGTTGTTGGTCTGTTTTGTTCTTTGTCTGCTGGGTCAACGCTCACTCCAAACTGCGGTACTTGCAAGCTTTGGAATTCTTCTGAAAGCTCTTGAAAGCTTTTGAGGATAACTTGGATTTGTTCAAAAGCTGCGCTGGCAAAGAAAAACAGCACGACGCGCCGGCCGGCAACGGTTGAGAAATGAAATAAGGGGTTATTTGTAGAAGGAATGGAAAACCAGGGAGCCGGATCTCCTATTTCGAGTAATGGCATCTTGCTGATTTAATAATTGGGATTTTATATTTAGATTATTATGCTGTCGATTAGTTCCACATATTCGGTATGTTAATATTGTTTTTTTATACAAAAATTAGCTTATATCTGTGTATATCTGCGTTTTTCTGCGGTTTTAAACTCGCAATTTAGAGTCTTTTTAATAAGTTGTTTAATATCGGATAATAAGTAGATGGGTATCAATAAACGCAACTTAGATTTCTGCGGTTTCCCAAGCCAGATCTACGGGATAAATGTTTAGTTTCACCCATCTACTTAGTGTTTGCCTATTTGTCGAAACTGGGGGAATTATCCGGTTGGTCTTCCGGGTATTCTACAGGTCGATACTCCACGTAATCTGACGGCGGTGCTTCCACGTCGCGGTTGCTGGGGCGAGACCTCGATGATTCCGTAGGACGGGGTTTTTTGGTTCTCGGCGGCGTATCGGAACTGCGGTTTTCCGAAACCGGGGGGCGACTGCTGCGGCTGCGGGTCGGTCTTTCTTCGGGGTTGTCTGAAACGTCCCAGTTGTCAGACTCTTGGGCAGGCGGGGCTTCTGGGCGAGAGGGACGTTTGCGCGAGGCTCGATCGGGCGAGTCGGGCCGTCCGGTGTTAACGCTGCCGTTGCGATTCGAGGGGCGGCGGCGGGGTTCGTCGTCGTAGGCTTCCCGAGAGGAACGGTAGTCTTGGCTGCCTCTGATGCGGGGACGCGGCGGATAGTCTTCCTCTGGTTCTAGCTGTTCCATTTCGGAATCATAGCCGTCGTAACCATAGGCGTTGCTGACCGGTCGCTCTTCATCTACGTATTGGGCGCGACTTTTGGCTTGGGCTGTGGTCGCTCCTCGCAGCTTAATGCTTTCTGTTGCAAAAAATATGGCGGTACCGCTGAGCAGAAATTGACCGAATGCCAGAATTGGGTCAAGCCGCCACCCTTGAAATAACAGAATACCGCCGCACAGCAAGCCGACTGCTGCAAAAAAAATATCGTGGTCTCGGGCTAGTTTGGGACGCCACGATCGCAGAAAATACAGTCCTGCCCCTGCTACTGCTAGGATAATCCCTAACAGGCTGCTCCAGTTCAATCCTAAATTGACCATTAGCCTATCTCCTATGTCTTTCCTATGTTAGCGAGTTAGATTTTACATCTATCATTAAGTCTGTCAGCCCGACTGTGCTTTCTGGGGCAGCGTCCGGTCAGGGTTTCAGCTTGGGAAGTGAGTATAATAATGAGTTTAACGGGAAAAAACCTCAGCTTGGCAGTCAACTGAAGGTTTTGCCTTGACAGTTGCTGGCAGCCGAGGTTTCTCGGATCGGGCAAATGCCCGACGTTTAGCCCACAATTGACTTGCAGCGCCGGACTTAGAAACCCGCTGACTTTTTAGGTGCGCTTGATTTTGTCTTTTTGGCTGATGAAGATCAGGGCGATCGTTGCTGGAATCACTACTACCACCACGCCCACCAGCAGGCTGTACAAAAAGTTCGCGAGAGAAGGAGTCATAGATTCAAAGCCTTTGTTACAACAATTTGATTTTTATTAATTTTATACTTTCGATCGCACCTGTGAAACGGTTAAAATTTTGACATCCACCCCGCCGTAGAACGGCGAGGACTCCCAAACCTCACGATTTAGGTTTCTGCTTCTGTCCCTTACGGGGTTTCGCACCTGCCTTAACAGATTTACTCTGTTCGGGTCTTACGGTCGCTCCACAGACTGACACGGCAAGCCCTGCCGCCAAAATATTCTTTGCCGCGTTGATGTCTCGGTCATGGTGCGTCCCACAATTAGGACAATCCCATTCCCGGATATTCAACGGCATCTTGTCAACGATGTGTCCGCAATTGCCACACCGTTTTGAACTCGGAAACCATCGGTCAATCTTAATTAAAGTACGACCGTACCAATCGCACTTGTAGTCAAGTTGTCTGACTACTTCCCCCCAACTTGCATCACTTATAGAAGCGGCAAGTTTGGGATTTTTAATCATATTCTTCACAGCTAAGTCTTCTACGGCGATGGTTTGGTTTTCGCGCACCAACCGCGTTGTTAACTTGTGAAGGTTATCTTTTCTTGCATCAGCAATTTCTTGATGTACTTTCGCTACTTTGAGTCGTGCTTTGTGACGGTTGTTTGACCCTTTCTGTTTCCGGCTTAAAGCTTTCTGCGCTCTTCTAAGTTTGCGATATTTTGCCTTGAATCCTTTGGGATTGGCAATCTTTTCACCACTGCTAAGAGCGAGTAAACTTGTAATGCCCAAGTCAATACCAACTTGACTGCCTGACTGAGGTAATGCTTCAATTTCAACATTCACCAACAGGGAAACTGACCACCTACCAGATGGTGAAAGCTTCACCGTAATGGTTGATGGTCGGCAACCGACAGGTAGCATCCGGCTCCAACGAATTGGCAACGGGTCGGCACACTTTGCTAAGTAAACTTGTCCATCCTTAAACTTGAAAGCAGATTTGGTAAACTCTGCGCTACCACCATTGCGTTTTTTCTTGAAGTTGGGATATTTCGCCCGCCCATCAAAAAAATTGGTGTAAGCCGTTTGTAAATGTCGCAAGCATTGCTGTAACGGTACGCAGCTAACTTCCGACAGAAAATCTAACTCTTCTGTTTTCTTCCATTCGGTTAGCATTGAAGAGGTTTCAGCATACCCTACCCGTTTTTGGTCTTTGTACCATGCCTCGGTTCTTACGGCTAAGGCACGGTTGTATACTAAACGAGCGCAACCCATTGTCCGTCGCAACAAACTCTCTTGTTCCGGAGTTGGGTAGAATCGATAGCTGAAGGCTTTGAGCGTCATGCTCACAGTCTAACACTTCGATTGTGATATTGTGCTAGACTCAATCTAAAATCTTTGTAAAGCCGTCAAGCGAAGGCGATGCACTGAGCGTAGCCGAAGTGACGGGGTTTCAAACCCAAATTTCTGATGACTGGTATTACCGTTGCAAGTTGGATTCTGGGCTCTGTCCTAGTCGTGATGACCTTGCTGTTTATTTTTCGGATCGTCCTGACTTGGTATCCCGAGGTGAACCTGAGCAAGTTGCCGTTGAGTCTGATTGCTTGGCCGACGGAACCTTTTTTAGCCGTAACTAGAAAGATTGTACCGCCGATCGGCGGGGTGGACATTACGCCGATTATTTGGGTGGGTATCTGTAGCTTGCTGCGAGAAATGATTCTCGGCCAGCAAGGGCTGCTGACGATGATGATGTAAGAGTCAGCGGGCATGGGGCATGGGGCATGGGGCATGGGGCATGGGTTAGTTGCCAACTGCCAACTGCCAACTGCCAACTGACAACTGACAACTGACAACTGCCAACTGACAACTGCCAACTGCCAACTGACTAATGACTGTTTTGGTTCAAGAACTGTTCGACGAAATTCGTGTAAACTTCGCCGCTGAGAAACTCGGGGGAATCGAGGATTTTTTGGTGAAAGCCCAGGGTGGTAGGAACGCCAGTGATGGCGCATTCCCGCAATGCCCGTTTCATCCTGCGGATGGCGGTCGGTCGATCGCGCCCCCATACAATTACTTTACCGATTAAAGAATCGTAGTAAGCGGGTATTTCGTAATCGGTGTAAACGTGAGAGTCCATCCGCACGCCAGGGCCACCGGGAGGCAAATAACCGCTGATTATGCCGGGGTGGGGTCGGAAATTGCGATCGGGGTCTTCAGCATTGATGCGGCACTCGATCGCGTGGCCGTTGAGAATTACTTGGTTTTGCTTGATTTGCAGTTTTTCTCCTTGGGCGATGCGGATTTGTTCGGCTATCAAGTCGAGGCCTGTAATCATCTCGGTGACGGGATGTTCTACTTGGATGCGGGTGTTCATTTCCATGAAGTAGAACTTGCCCGATTTGTCAAGCAGAAATTCGACAGTGCCCGCACCCGTGTAGTTGATGGATTTGGCAGCGGCAATGGCGGCGTGACCCATTTGATCTCGCAGTTTCTGGCTGAGGGCGGGGCTGGGGGCTTCTTCGAGGAGTTTTTGGTGTCGGCGCTGAATCGAACAATCTCTCTCGCCGAGGTGGATGACGTTACCGTAGTTGTCGGCGAGGATTTGGATTTCGATGTGCCGGGGTTTTTCGATGAATTTTTCGAGGTAAAGTCCGGGGTTGCCGAAGGCTGCGTCGGCTTCGCCTTGGGCTGCTGAGAATAGTTTGGGGAGTTCGGATGCTTCTTTGACTAGCCTCATCCCGCGGCCTCCACCGCCGGCGGTGGCTTTGATCATCACAGGATAGCCGATGTCGCGGGCGATCGCCAAAGCTTCGCGATCGTCCGCCAGCAATCCACCGCTACCGGGAACTGTGGGGACTTTCACTCGCTGCATAGTTTCTTTGGCGGTGGATTTGTCGCCCATCGCCCGCATTGCTGCCGGAGAGGGCCCGATGAAGGTAATTTGATGGTCGGCGCAGATTTCGGCAAATCGGGCGTTTTCGGCGAGGAAGCCGTAACCGGGGTGAATGGCTGCGGCGTTGCGTGTCAGGGCAGCCGCGATGATGTTGGGAATGTTTAAATAGCTTTTGCTGCTGGTGGGGGGGCCGATGCAAACGGCTTCGTCTGCCAACTGGACGTGCAGGGCGTGTTTATCTACGGTGGAGTGTACGGCGACCGTGGCAATCCCCATTTCCTCGCAGGTCCGCAATATGCGGAGAGCTATTTCTCCCCGATTAGCGATTAAAATTTTCGAGAACCCCATCTTCGCTGCTTAATTCACTCAATATTCTGTACAATAATGCCTTTCGGTATGTTCTGGATAATCGTTTTCCAGAAATTGTTCACAAAAATTTATTTTACATTTTGCTGGTAGTGGTGCTATGATTGTAAATCGGCGGTGTCAAAGGGCAAGTTACAAGTTAAATGTCAGGAACCTCAACCTGTGAATCTTTAACTGGTAACGCAAAAATCCCGGAGATTGCCAGAAAGAGCGGATGTGGCGGAATTGGTATACGCGCACGCTTGAGGTGCGTGTGGCAATATGTCCTTGCGAGTTCGAGTCTCGCCATCCGCATTGAATATAAAAAACAACTGTTGACGGTTTTGGCTGTCGGCAGTTGTTTTGTTTTTGATGGGTGGGTGGGCAGAAACCGGGTTTTTGCGAGAATATTTGGTTACGGTGGGAAGATTTGGGAAAAAACCCGGTTTCTTTGATTGTGCGCGAGTACGGTAGGGTGCAGATTCATCCGATATCCTCAAGTGCGATTCCCTACGGGATAGCTTCGCTTCACGAACTTCTGACAGATCCGCACCCTACAAAATACTGTTTAACTGTCGATCGACAATTGTGTTTGAATTAAAAACATAGATACTTATCGTTTGTCAAGTAGAATGGGGTTAGTTAGGTTCCGAATCCGAGAGTTGGCTGACGAAAAAGGATGGACGCTAAAGGATGTTGCCGATCGATCCGAGGTTCCGTACAGCACAGTCAGGCACTATGCTCGATCGGAAGGACTAGCAACGGTTGATATCACATCCATTCAAAAAATAGCTCGCACCCTCGATGTTTTGATTGAAGAGTTGATGGATGTTGTCAAAGAGTAATAATGAGAATGGTGTTGGATAGTGCCACAATATTTTGGGGAGGCTAATCAGAAAGAAATCCGTCAATATGCAGAAATTATCGCCATGACGGATGATGTGTATACAATAGCTAATTATCTAGAGATTTCTGAACAAATTATCCGCCAAGTAAAAGAGCACATATTTATCAAGGAACACGAGCTTGACATTCCCAATGATGAGACAAATACTATTAGTCATGTCCGAGGTAATTTTACACCCGATGGTGAGATTGCTGATTTATGGATAAGTGCAAAAAATGGTGAGCTACAACCGAGAGAACTTAACAAGTTTAAACGGTTGATAGCCCATGAGTATATAGAGCAAGCACTAATGGCTGATGGACTTCCTTATCGATCGCCTAAAGCTTGGATAGACCATCCCATGTATGGTTTTGGCAACTGGCCAACCCCGGAGAATTTCGGAGCACACGATATAGCTCCTCATACCAGCAAGCCCAATCCATTTTCCCACTGGGTTAACATAATAGGTAAGTCAGCGGAAGGACTGAGGCTTGCGGACAACCTCTCGAATCTTGATGAGTTGCTTGAAGCTATTAGAGAAAGAATATGACTGCGAAAACAATTACCGACACTGCACTAGAGCGAATTTTAGCAATTAAATGGGAGCCAGACGATAGTCGCGTTAACTCTCACATTGCCCTTTTGCGAGAATACTTGAGACGTGCTGCACTGTGGGCCAAGGCTTTAGATTGTACGGATGAATGGCCGTTTTTTGATGTGGCGGCTCATATTGATTCTCTAGATGCCGATGAAACTAAGGTTAAAGTGCTTAAGACTCATTTCACAGAGACACCGTTTTATGTGGCGGGTATTATTGAGAAAACCTGCGAGTGGTTCCTTCATTGGGATAGCGCGAAAAATTCACCAAAAGTCAGTGAATTTACTCTACCTGAACCCTACGAACCGCTAATCCTAATGTATGAACGCGGTGGCATATTCTCTATGGAACATGGATTTTTTGATTTTGCTGTTGGGGGTTTTCCTAGAGGTAAATGGCAGAAATACGACCAAATCATGCCTTTGTTGAAACTAGATGCGAGAACTTTAGATCGACTAGATATTGATTCGGGCGATGGGTTGAATGCAATTAACCCGAAAGCAGAGGGAGGTTACACATCAATAGAGCGATGTTGATTTTCGGAACTAGGTAAACTTGTCTGCGCGGATGATGGTTTTAACACTTTACGATCAATCAGCCAAGCAACTCCTCCCAAGACTCCACCGCCTAAGCAACTAACTATAATGGCAATAAAGAAGGGATGAAGTTTCTTTGTTTGTGTAGCTGCATTTTCAACCGCCAGGTTTCTACACAAAAGAAGTACAAAAATTATGGCAAAATAAGAATTACTCATTTATTTGCTCGCCATTATCCCAATGACTACCGTTACCCAATCAGAAATTGAACAGTATCGCTCCCAATTACAAGAATATCCCGATGCTCTAATAGCTCTTGATGTACTTGAAGAGTGTGAAGGCGATTTAGAATATGCAGCCGAAACCTTAGCAATTAAGTCAGGAGAATTAGACAACGATCTAGATGCAAAAAACCCAAATGAGCCTAGCTGGTTAGAAAAATCAGCCGAGAAATTGCGTCCTCATATTTGTACGCAAGCCTTTAAAGACGTATTGAGTCAAGGTTTTGCTGTTGCATTGGGTTCGCTAATAACTGCTGGCGTTTACCCAGGAGTACCATTAACACTGGTACTTATTTACATAAGCACGAAAAATTTGGACAATTTTTGTCAGGATTGCTAAACGCCGATTGCAGTGAAGCCAGCCCAGTAATGAGGTTCAGCAAAAGGAAACGGCTTCCGGTTCAGTGCGCCATCCAGAGGAGCATTAACAAAGCGTGTGCGTTCTTTTTTGGGCAACAGTTTAAATGTTTGATCGATTTGCGGTTTGAGGCATTTTAATAATGCTTCAAGCGCCTCTGAGGTCAGATTCCGCAGCCATTGTTGTGCCTCATTGAGAGCAGTAACCGTTGATAGAGTTTCTAGGTTTTCATAGAACCGAATCAGTAACAAAGTGCTGGCGAGTTCATCCACTTTCCAAAGGGTACTTACCATACTAGGGCTACCTGCTAAGAGAAATCCGAAAGGTAAGCCAATATATTCATCGCTGGTTCTGGATTCTGTCAATCCAGTTTCGCAGGCGGAGAGAGTGACAAGACGACATTGATTTAGGTCAAGATTAAAGATTTCCAATAGTGTCAAACGTTCTTTATTGGCGAATACCAGGGATGATTCCAAAGGGGAGGCAGGCTCGAACTTGCCGTGACAACCGAAATGGGCGCAGTTGGCAAAGCTGAGTTTCGCGTTTAGAATTGCGTTCTTATTAGCATCATCTTTTGCCAAGAAATCATTAGACTTGAATTTGTGACGGATGTTAGCGGCTTGCAGTTCAAGTAAGTAGCGGTCTTTGGTAGGATTGGCAATAGCAAATAGGTGAGAGAAATTAGGGCGTTGTCGCTGTTTCGCCTGTTGCAGTAGTTGGCAACTAGGGGCATAGCTGACTCCACCAGGGAATAAGTCGAGAAGGCACGATTCGGATTTGGACAGGGATACAGTGATAGAAGAATCGATTTCATCGGTGCATCCGCTTTCAAAATCCGTTTCGTGGGAGATTGGCAACGCATGAAGGGGGAAAAGATGCAGGAAGCGATGGGGAATTAAAATCAGTTGATCGCACGGTTTCGGAATATTCTTTAATATCTCATCAAGATGCAAAATCTCAGCTAGGTTTTGGAGGCGGGAGGCTAGTTTTTGCTTCCATTGGGGTTTTATCTCTTTGTACTCTTTCCGATACTCGTTATCCCAATTTACCAAGGCTTGAAAGTCTTCTGTTGAAGATTGCCAGATTATTGGTGTTGGGGATTGCGGGGTGATGATGAAAGTTAGAAATTTATCGCCTATGATGTACCACTCAAGAATAGCGGTGTTTTCACCTGTCAGAGTTTGAATGTCTTTGTAGAGGATGGGCTTAACTTTTTGGGTTAGGCTAAAATCAGGATCAATTGATGTAATTTCATGAGCAATCAATTCATCTAGTTGTTTACGCAAATTGGTGAGATGAGTAGAATCGCGACTAGTGGTTAGGCTGTCGATTTTGAGGCTGGGTTCTCCCAATATTCTGCCACCATTACTGTTACGGTTTATCTGTTCGATTTCCAGTTGTCGCTGTTCGGCCTCAATTTCTCGACGGAGGCGCGACAATTCGTTGAGAACAGTTTCGGGGATATTGCCTTTAGGTTTGATGTCACGGTTGGCAAAGAGTTCTACAAGGTTGCGGGCTTTGCTGCGTTCGGCATATTCCACAGCTTCGGTGTAGCGTTGCAGTTCGATGCAAACTTCTACCAGGCCCAGATAAAGTCTATTCCATTCTTCGGCTAATTTCTGTTTGGTTTCATCCCCAGATTGAATCTCGCCCCGTAAAAATTCTACTGTTTCAATCGCTGGGGCATAGGTATCATAAGCTAGTTGCCATTGCTGGTTACTTCGGTAAAGATTACCTAAATTAAACAAAGTTTTTGCATGATTTTGTGGGAAAGCTTCGCGGGTACGAATTGAAAGTGCATCTCGGTAACAAAGGATCGCCCGTTCCAGATTTTCGGCCTCGGAACCGCTGATTCTGTCACTGTAGGTCATAGCTAAGTTATTTTGAGTCATTGCCCAATCTTCGGGGAAATCCTCACGGGTACGAACTGTTAAAGCAGCCTCATAAAACTCAATCGCCCTCTCCAGATTATCCGCCCGCGAACCTTTGATTGTGTCACTGTAGGCATTACCTAGGTTGTTTTGAGTCATTGCCCATTTTTCAGGGAAATCCTCAAAGGTACGAACTGTTAAAGCACCCTCAAAAAAGCCGATCGCCCGTTCCAGATTATCCGCCCGCGAACCCTTGATTCTGTCACTGTAGGTCATAGCTAAATTATTTTGAGTATCGGCCCATTGTTCAGGGAAATCCTCAAAGGTACGAACTGTTAAAGCACCCTCAAAAAAGCCGATCGCCCGTTCCAGATTATCCGCCCGCGAACCCTTGATTCTGTCGCTGTAGGCATTACCTAGGTTATTTTGAGTTATTGCCCAATCTGCTGGGAAATCCTCAAGGTTATAAACTGTTAAAGTAGCCTGAAAGAAGCCGATCGCCCCCTCCAAATTATCCGCCCGCGAACCGTTGATTCTGTTTCTGTAGGCATTACCTAGATTATTTTGAGTCATTGCCCATTTTTCGCGAAAATCCGCAAAGGTATAAACTGTTAAAGCAGCCTCATAAAACTCGATCGCCCGTTCCAGATTATCCGCCCGCGAACCTTTGATTCTGTGAGTATACGCATTAGCTAGGTTATGTTGAGTCGCTGCCCATTGTTCAGGGAAATCCTCACGGGTAAGAACTGTTAAAGCAGCCTGAAAGAAGCCGATCGCCCGTTCCAGATTATCCGCCCGCGAACCTTTGATTCTGTGAGTATACGCAGCAGCTAGGTTATTTTGAGTTTGAGCAAACTTTTCGCTCCCCGGTTCCCGATTATTTAAAACTA
Source organism: Microcoleus sp. B7-D4 (assembly GCF_036705125.1). Taxonomy (NCBI): domain Bacteria; kingdom Bacillati; phylum Cyanobacteriota; class Cyanophyceae; order Oscillatoriales; family Microcoleaceae; genus Microcoleus; species Microcoleus sp. B7-D4. The sequence goes on along the minus strand of NZ_JAUBTT010000008.1, from coordinate 86,293 downwards.
TTTGATAACCAGTAATTGCTATTTCAATATTATTTGTTTTCTTCCCACCGGGAAAGTTACTAATATGAATACTTAAATTTCCGCTGTCACGGAGAATTAACTCAATTGCTTCTGGATGTTTGGCAATTAAATTCTTAGCCACTTCCTGTAAAATTTCGGCAAAATTAGCATTGAGGAGATGTTGCCGTTTACGGAGAATGGAGTAAATTACTTTAATATTGCTACTGCTAGGTTCGGCTTGCAATAATTCTAGGATAAAGTTTTCATACTCTTGTGAATTTTCAATTTCACAGTAATCGCGCTCTCCGTCATCGTTCGTACCCAATAATTGCCCTATCTGACTGGCAAAATTCCGTAAAAAATTAGCGTGATTTTCCTGTCCTTCCTCTGCCAGGTTTTCTGCTACTACCTCGCAAACTTGGAGAAACCCCGAATCTACCAATTCTAAGTTAGCCTGTAATATCTGCTGTGTCTCACCTTTGGGACAAGTCAGGAGTGTCTCTATCAATTGCCGATAAGCTTGGGTGCGGGTTTCTTCCATTGTGGGGAGTTGTCAGTAACACCGATGTTTATTTTACCATGATTGATGGTTTGGCGGTTGACGCTCCCCCGTATCAATTTCTACCCCATCCCGAACAAGTAATCGAAGTTACCGTCTCCCACAGAGTTTTTAAGCGTATTGATAATTTTCCTTGTATTATCGTGAGGCCCTTCAATATAATAAGGTTTTCCATTGCGACCGAATTTCAAGCCAATTTCGCTGGTTGATTCTCCTAAATGAGCCTTCGACTGCTCGAAATCGCGATGCGGTTCAAAGCCTAATGTTTTGGCATAAGCGATCGCACCCCAAACCAGGGCTTGTGCTTGCTCTAAACTAATCTCCTCGTACTCTTGCATAAACTGCGAGTAACAAAGCTGAACGAAATTTTTATATTGGCTATCGTTGCAGTTACGTGGCGGGATGGTATCCTTGACTCCCAAACACCAGTAGTCGATCAAATAAGAGGCTGTAACAAAACGATTGTATCCCTTGGAACGAGTCACCACCACTAAACCCAAACCGCTCGTTTCAGAGGTTTCATTCCCCAACAATACCTTCGCAAAATTTACATCCACGAGACATTGAGCAACGGGCAATAACTCTCCTTTTTCGGCGCTAGCGAGGGCTGTTTGTTCTGCATGAGATTGAAGAAAGGTACTGACTTCGGATGCTTTCAATCCTAACTTTCGGGCAATTTGTTTGGGCGTTAATTGGCGATCGCGCAGGTTGAGAATTTCTTGTTCTTGTTCGGGCTGCATAGTTTTTCTATTGCCGTCAGGGCTGGGTTCGAGCTGAGTCGATCATTGTACCGCGTTTTTGCGACCAACTTCGTAACATTGCAAAGATTGAGGAAAAAACCCGGTTTCTTTGATGGTGCGAGTGGCGAGAAACCTCGGTTAGCCCGATAGTCCGCCAGGGGTTGAAACCCCTGTCTCATAGCAAAAGTCCTCTGAAGAGGACTAAAGAGTTTTTCATTTTTATATCGGATTTTCAGTCGGTTTCAACCGACTTTCGCTATTAGCCAGGGGTTTCAACCCCTGGCGGTTGTGGCAACACCGCTAGAATGCAAGCAACATAGGAAAAAACCCGGTTTATTCTAATTTTGCGCTAATTTGGGCGGCCGCCCCATTAAACCGGTCATCAAGCGCAAGGCTAAAAATCTCACTGGGGGAATTGTCCGCAAACACCACAATCCGAAGCGGCGAAATGCTACAATTGGCAGCCAAGTATTAGAAAATAATCTGTCTAGAAAATCGGTAAATCCTAACACGATTAAATTCTCTTTTTTGCGCCAGTTGTGATACCGTTTCAATACTCGCAAATCGCCGATGTCTTCGCCTTTTTGGTGCGCTTGCTGCAAGATTTGGGCGATCGCCCCAGCGTCTCGAATGCCCATATTTAATCCCTGGCCGCCCACGGGATGGCAGCAGTGGGCCGCGTCCCCAATTAGTGCTAATCTGGGCAAAACGTAGCGATCGCTCTGCATTAACTGCACCGGAAACAAAAAGCGATCGCTCTCCAATTCCAAACGCCCCAAAAGCCCGCCCGTGCGCTGTTCCAACAAAGTCAAAAACTCTGTTTCATCCATTTGTTGCAAAGCTTTTGCTTCCGCGTGGGGTGCTGTCCAAACAACTTGACAACGGTTCCCAGGTAATGGTAAAACTCCCATCGGGCCGCTCGGCCAAAAGCGCTCAAAAGCGATATCATTGTGCGGTTTTTCTGCTTTAATAGTGATAGCAACGCAGGATTGCCAGTATTTCCAGCCGCGAGTGCTGATGTTGGCTTCCGTGCGGATGCGCGATCGCGAACCGTCGGCGGCGACTAATAATTTAGTGCGAATTGTCCGAGTTTCGCCGTTTTGTTTGACTTCTATTTCCGCGCAATCGGTTAAATATTTTACCTCGACTACTTCCGCCGGACAAACCCAACTAAAATTCGGGTTTTTTGCCAAACATTCGTGCAAAGCTGACAGCATGACTCCGTGCTCGCCAACGTAACCTAAAGCTGCTTTTGGTACGGGCAATTTGCCAGTATTTCCCAAATCCGGGCGGTGGAATTCGACGACACCGGGATAGTCGCCGTCGCAGAGGCTAATTTGCTCGAAGGTGGTGATTTGCGGCAAGATTTGCTGCCACACGCCGATACCTTCTAAGATCATTCCTGATAGCAGGGTGATTGCATAGGCTTGTTTTTTGGCTGCGGCGGCGGCGGGGAGTTGGGTTTCAATTATAGCGATTTTTAATCCAGAATCTTTTAACGCGCTGGCTAAGGTGGCCCCGACTATGCCACCTCCGACGATGGCTATGTCAAAGTCGAGTGTCGGTGTTTGCGTGGAGGCTGTTGTTGGAGAAAGTTGGTTTACAGGCATTTTCAAGGGATTTATTTAAGTGAATAATCATATTTACTATTTTATTGTAAAGAATTATTGCAGTTTGGGGCGATCTTGAGGCAGAGCTTATGTCATATCAATTCTGGCTGTGCCGGAATGATATCAAATCCCATCGCACATTTCTCTCAAATTCGATCGCCCATCAACCCAAAAATCCCATCGGCCATCAACCCAAAAACCCCGGCGGTTGAAACCGCGTCTACACAGACAAAACCCGCCTCCGCGGGTTGAAGAGTCGTAGCGTAGCGGGGCGTAAGCCATCGCACATTTATCTCAAATTCGATATTTCTTCGTCCGCGGAGGCGGACATCGTTTGTGTAGACGCGGTTTCCAACCGCCCGGTTATATCAAATCCGCTAGCTTCGGAATGATATAATTGTAGGGAAACGGCACTGCCGTTTCCTGATTTCGGGTAATATTAATTCCGATGCCACCGATCGCAACTAACAATTAACTACCAACTGCTGCTAATTGATTATTTCCTGTGACTAGAGGCGATACTTTTTGGCAAATGGGAATCTCGATGACAAACTCTGCACCTTCCCCAGGCGTGGAAATACACTGCAATTTGCCTCGGTGTTTTTCAACTATAATCTGATAGCTGATTGACAGCCCCAAGCCTGTGCCTTTGCCGACTGGTTTAGTAGTAAAAAATGGGTCGAACAACTTGCCAATAACTTCTTGATTGATTCCCATGCCGTTGTCGGCAATCCGAATTGTTACTGTCTCGGAATTCGCACTTGTGCTAATCCGAATTCGGTTGTGACGAGCATATATTTCTTTTGAAGAATGAGTGCTGTTGTACTCTTCGAGGGCGTCGATCGCATTTACTAAAAGATTCATAAATACTTGATTGAGCTGACCTACATAGCACTCGACTTTTGGAAAATTGCCGTATTCTTTGATAATCTCAATAGCGGGACGAAGTACATTAGCTTTAATCCGGTGCTGCAAAATTAGCAAAGTGCTTTCGATTCCTTCATGAATATCTACTCGCTTCATCTGCGATTCGTCGAGTCTGGAAAAGTTGCGTAAGGATACAACTAAGTCGCGGATGCGATCGGCTCCAACTTTCATTGATTCCAAAATCTTCGTAAAGTCTTCCATTAAGTAATCGACTTCAATATCTTCGGCTGCTTCTACAATTTCCGGGACGGGATTTGGGTATTTTTCCTGGTAAAGGTGGAGCAAACCGAGCAAGTCTGTGGCGTATTCGTTGGCGTGGGTGATGTTGCCGTAGATGAAGTTAATCGGATTGTTAATTTCGTGGGCGACGCCGGCGACTAGCTGGCCGAGAGAAGAGATTTTTTCGGTTTGGATTAGTTGAGTTTGAGCTTGGTGCAACTCTTGGACAGCTTTTTCGAGCTCGGCTGCTTGCGATCGATACTGTCCCTCGGACTGCTTGAGTGCTTCCAAAACTTGGACTCGATCGCTAATGTCGGTGTGAGTTCCCACCCATTCGCGAATGCTGCCGTCTGCTGCTAAAAGGGGGACGCCCCGCACCCAGAAGTGTCTGTAGCTGCCGTCTGCGGCCCGCAAGCGGTGCTCGACTTCGTAGAGACTTTTTGTTTCTATGGCCCCCATCCAAGCTTGAATTGTGCGATCGCGGTCTTCTGGGTGCACTGCTTCTATCCAGTTGTCCTTCTCTTTCCAACTCATGCCCGTATAAGCTATCCAATCAGGCTGAGGCTTGTCGAAGATTCCGCTAGCGTTGGTCGTCCAAACCATCTGTGCGGTGGCCATTGCCAGCGATCGGTATCTTTCCTCGCTCAGACGCACAGATTCTTCGGCTTGGCGGCTGGCTGTCACGTCGCGCAAAATAGTTGTGAATATGATTTCGCCTGCCACTTCGAGTTTGGAAATAGAAACTTCGGCGGGAAATTCCGTACCATCTCGGCGGCGGGCGAAAATTTCTTTGCGGTTGCCCATTTTTCGGGCTTGTTTAACGCCACCGCCGAAATTGCTGACGAGGTGACTATGATGCGTGGCAAAAGCTTCGGGCAACAGCAGGCTCAGGGATTGCCCGATCGCCTCAGCAGCCGTCCACCCAAAAATCCGTTCTGCACCTTGGTTGAACAGGATAATTTTTTGGTCAGCATCCACAGAAATAATCGCGTCCTCGGCAATTTCTAAAATGCCGGCGAAACGAGCTTGAGACAGTTGCAGCGCCTGTTCAGCTTGTTTGCGATCGCTCATGTCGCGGGCGATCGTCGAAATGTATGCGAGTTTGCCGTCCGGTGCGGAGTGGGAGATGATAACTTGGCTGATGGGAATTTCGAGTCCCGTTCCTGACACGAAGGCTGTTTCTCCACTCCAAAAGCCCTCGGAAACAGCGGTGGCGATCGCTTGATTCAAATTGCTGCGGCCTGACGCTGGCGTGAATTCTGCAACTTGTCGCTTGGATATATCTTCGTTTTCGCCTATACCCACCATTTTTCTGCCTGCTTTGTTGATGTAAATCGGGCGTCCTTCGAGGTTGGAGATACCTACAAAATCCGGGGTCGCTTCCAGAATTGCTGCCAGACTTCTGTTGGCGATTTCGGCTTGTTTACTCTCAGTAATATCCCGCGCGATGCTAACTATACCGCTGATATTTCCTTGCCCGTCCCGGTAAGCGCTTTTTGTAGAAAGAAATGTCCGCAAATTGCCTTTAACTGGCAGTTCTTCTTCGATCGCTTCCGTTGTTCCCGCTGCCATAATTGGGCGATCGGTTTTTATAATATTGCCCGCAATTTCCGGCGGAAATAACTCGCTGTCATCTCTGCCGATAATGTCGTCTACAGACTTGCCAATTATACTGGCTCCTGCAGCATTAAGCATTAGGTAACGGCCATGAATATCTTTGACAAATAGGGCGGCGGGCGTACTGTTGATGACTGCCATCAACAGGTTATAGTTTTTTTGAAGCGCCTGCTTTGTTGTTTGAGAGTCGAAAATTTGCTGCTGCAATTGCTCGTTGGTGATTTGCAGTTGGAGAGTCCGTTTCTCAACTTGAGTTTCTAAGTCTAATTTAGCTTTCCTCAGTCCCAGTTCCGCTCGATAGCGCTTCCGGTCTGCGCTGCAGAGAGTTTTGGCATTCTGCCAAATCAGAACTGTAAAAATAATCACGTTCAATACACTTAACAGCGATATCCCTACCTCCGGCGTGTAGGCTTGTAACCGATCTCCCAATAGGATGAAATAACCGACTAAAGGCGGGATAATGATTGCCCGTGGCAACAAGCGCCTCGCCATGATGCCGCCCGCGCGATCGCTCGTCATTACTGATATCAATCCTCGCTCTGGACTGGCAAATAAAATACCGAAGCTCAGCAACATAAATGCTGCGGCAGTGTGCAAAGCCATGCCGGTATTTTTGCCAATTTGGTAAAATAAAGCTTTGTCGTAGAAATAGCCTATCAAACCCATAAAGGCAATTAAAAATGCACAACAGCTTAAAATTTGAATCCGCAAGTATTTAGGCCGACGTTCTGACAGCAGCAGCAGCGCTATTCCCAGCAATAAAAAAGCACCAGCAGTATTCGGTGCCATGCGTCCTGGTGTTCCGGGGGTTGTCAACCTGTAACTTTCTTTAAATAGCAGTTGGTCGATGCCTAAATCTAAATTAAAGCTATATTGAACTAGGGTTAATAGGCTAATTAATATAATTAAAAATGAACATACCAAAATTAAATATTTATGCTTTTTTTGATACTTTCTTGCTGTTAATTCTGGCCGCCGCCGCTGTTGGATGAATAGAGAAAACCCGCCCAAAATAAAGCACACCGCAGTATTGGCTTTCATCGTCACGAGTCCGGGCAGAATGCTTTTTAAGAGTGGCAGATCGAATATCCACCCCAAAATGACTATACAGCCGATCGCCATTACTGCAATACTCGCTTTTTTGGAAAAAGACTGGACAGCAGCCATTCGGGTTGAGGGCGTTTGCAGTTGTTGTGCTCGTTCAAAAACTTCCAATTTCTCGCTCCCTCCAATTATTGGGGTTTATACGTATCCAAGGTAACAATTAAGACTTTAGGTATATTGTCGCCCGCTATACAAAGCTGCCTAAGATTTGGTTAAAACTGCTAAGCATAAAATATGAATTATTTTATCTAACTTTAGAGAGATAGTCAAGTGAAGGTTGAAGGCTCTTATGTAAAAGGCATTCGGCAGAATTCAATAATTTTTCTTGCTGGTTAGTTAAAACACAAAATTCCTTGTTTCTTCAGCCTTGTTCCTTGTTTCTTCAGCCTTGTTCCTTGTTCCTTCAGCCTTTTTCCTTGTTCCTTGGAAATTAGCGCCCGATTCATTGGTCGGGCTGAGCGTTTTTACTCAGTCCATCGAGGCGTAATGGTAGCGGATGAATCGATCGGCAATAAGATCACTCGCATTGTAAACCGGGTGCTGCGGGTGTGGGAAATGCGATCGGCACAACAATAAGACTCGGCGGTTGAAACCGCTACTACACAAACAAAGTCCGCCTGCGCGGACTAAAGAGGGGGATATTAAAGTGGGATTTGGTAACGGTCAACAGTCAACTGACAACTGACAACTGTCAACTAACTCCCAACTTTTGAAGTGCTTCCAAAGCTTCGGTTGCTGACGGGTAACGCTGGGGGAAATGGTAAAGCACCATCTTGTCTAAAACGCGAGCCAACTCCGGGGTGACAGTTGCATTTTTCTGCCAGATGAGATTGCCTAAATTATCAACTCTGAGTTGTTTCGGGCGCATTCCTGTCAAGGCTTGAATCCCGATGAGCCCCACAGCATAGATGTCGCTGCACAATTTCGGGGAACCGATGGCTTGTTCGGGAGGAATGTAGTCTTGCTGAGTACCGCCGCGCGATTTCGTTTGACCGATGCTGTTTGGTGAAGTGTTGATTTCTTTAACTGCCCCAAAGTCAATTAATACAATCTTGCCATCTGATGTCCGCCTGATTAAGTTTTGAGGGTGAACGTCGCGGTGAATTACATCTTGTTTGTGAACAAAAACAAGCACTTCTAAGATATCTTTCAACAAAGCGATAACCTGATGTTCTTGCCAGGGTTGACCTTCGATTAGTTCTTGATACAAGGGTTGCCCTTCGATGAATTGATAGACTAAATAAAAATATCCATCTTCTTCAAAGCGAGCTAACAATTCTGGTATCCGATCGTGTTGGCCCAATCGATATAAAACGCGCGTTTCTCGATCGAATAAATGGCTGCTTCTCTCAGACTGGCTTTTGAGGCGCTTGACGAGGCACAAAGGTCGATCGGGCAAATTTTCATCTTCAGCCAGATAGGTATCGCTGTACTCGGTGTTCACCAAATGTTCTCTAATTCGGTAACGCATCCGCAGCAGCTTTTGCAACATCGGATCGACAGATTTAGCGGGTTGTGTGCCTTGTACAGCTCTCATGATACAGTCCCAAAGATTTGCTCCGACTACTCTTTCTTCTTGACCGAGAATTTCTGCTTGTCTCAGTACCTTTGTCAGTTCTTTCCACAAGTTGTAGCCGACATACCGCCCCAGGTAGCCCACTGTGTACCCGCGGGCGATCGGATCGTTTTGCTGAATTTCTTGATAGGTCAAACCCCCTACAACGCCTCGAATTATCGACTGTTGCAACCGACTCAGGTGTTTTTCCGTTTGTTCGTATACCAGATTGTCCAAAAAGATTATTGCTTCTTCTACCGTCATAGTTTCATATTTTAAGTGATTTGTACAGGAGCCACGCATTTTTATATCCCTAGATTTCTGTTATATATGATTTCTCTTAAATTTGCTAGATTGTCTACTTATTGAAATATATTTTTACCAATATGACTTTTATGACTTTAGGTTATGAATTTTATGAATTGACGTTTTAAGTAGTTACTGGTACTATCTCAAATACAACTTTTAACTAGAGAGTACATTGCCAAATTAGGGTCTCGCAGATTCGGCTTTACAACTCCAAACATCAGAAACGACTGTTGTCAATTAATAGGTAAATTAATCATGTCTATCTTCAGTACCGCAACCAGCTTCCCTGTCGGCGAAGGGCCGAGTGACGTTGTTGTAGCAGATTTTAACAAAGACGGTAAGCCAGATATCGCCACAGCGAATCAAGGAACTAACAACATCTCGATTCTGTTGGGCACAGGCACTGGCAGCTTTGGCACTGCCAACAACTTTAACATCGGCTTTAAGCCCATAAGTCTGGCATTAGGGGACTTTAACAGCGACGGCAACCTCGACATAGCTTCTGTAAAGAGGGACAGCGCAGATGTAGGTCAAGTAGCCATCCTGTTGGGAAATGGCACAGGTAGCTTTGGCACTCCCACGAACTTTGATACGGGGGAAGCTGATGGGAAGTCAGATTTTGGCCGTGGTGTTGGTGTGGGTGACTTTAACAGCGACGGCAAGCTAGATTTAGTTACGATAGGCAATAACAATCTATCGATCCTGTTAGGAACTGGTACAGGCAGCTTTGGGGCTCCTACTAACCTTAATGTTAATGGGTCGAATTCGCGGTTTTTCGCCGTGGAAGACTTTAATGCTGACGGCAAGCTCGACTTAGCTTTCATAGACTCTTCTGATAATGTATCGATCCTGTTGGGGACAGGGACAGGCAGCTTTGGGACTCCTACTAAATTTAAGGCGGGGAACGATCCGATCGGGCTCGCCACAGGGGACTTCAATGGGGATAACAAGCCAGATTTAGCTGTAACAAACACCGAATCTGACGAATCTGACAACGTATCAATCCTGTTGGGGACAGGGAAAGGCAGCTTTGGGGCTCCCACTAACTTTAATGCGGGGGACTTTCCCAATAGCGTTGCTGTTGGGGACTTTAACAGCGATAACAAGTCAGACTTAGCTGTGACGAACGATGATGGTATCTCCATTTTGTTGGGAAATGGTACGGGCAGTTTTGGTGCGCCCGCCAACTTTTCGGCTGGGGAATATCCCTTTATCATTGCTGTTGGGGACTTTAATGCTGATGGCCTGACAGACTTAACTACGACAAACGATACTGAAGAATCTAGCAACGTCTCGGTTTTGCTCAACAACAACAATACGCCTGTAGTGAATTTTGGTGCTGCTACCTACAGCGGCAGAGAAGGAAACGCGAATAGGGTTGTTGATATTCCGGTGACAATCAGCAGCAGTCCCGTCAAAGATTTGACAGTCCCGATCGTAATTGACTCTAGCAGCACAGCCACCCAAAATTCAGACTACACTTTTTCACCTGCCACTGTCACATTCCGTGCAGGTACTAACACTCTCACTCAGAATGTTGCTGTCACTATCAAAGCTGACAATATCGCAGAAAACGCCGAAACAGCGGTCTTCAACTTTGGCACGATTACTGATGGGATTGCAGGTAAAACAAATCCAGCAAAATTGACGATCGCAGCTAATGATACTAATGCCATAGCTTACGCCATTGCTACTGATACTGCCAGTATGACCGAACGCAACATTATCACTACTCCCGTTACTTTTACCGTGACTCGCAGTGGAGGTATCAATGCTGCCAGCAGTGTAAATTACGCAATAGGAGGAACTGCTACAAATAGCAGCGATTACAACAATATCGGTGGCACTTCTGGAGCAACTGCTACTACTGGTCAGATTGATTTTGCTGCGGGTCAGAAATCGAAAACGATTACTCTCAATGTGTTAGCCGACACCATAATTGAAGCAGATGAAACTATTGCTGTCACCCTGTCAAATCCCACAGATCCAGGGGTAACACCAACTATTACCACTGAAACGGCTACTACTACTATCAAAAATAATGATTTGGCCGGCTTTAGGGTTAATCGAAAAGCGGTATCAACAACAGAATCTGGTGGCAAAGCAGAATTTACGGTCAAATTAAAGGCTGCACCAACTGCTGACGTTACCATCGGCTTGAGTAGTTCCAATACAGGGGAGGGAACTGTTTCGACGAATAGCTTAACTTTCACTCCCGCTAACTACAATAAACCGCAAACAGTAACGGTGACTGGTGTTGACGATTTGGTAGTTGATGGCAATATTGATTACAAAATTGTCACGGCGGCTGCTGTCAGCACCGATCCTAATTACAATAACCTTAATCCTAATGATGTCACCGTCACCAACAGTGACAATGAAACTTCGGGAATTACGGTTAATTCGACTGAGGGATTAACTACTGACGAAGATGGGAACACTGCCAACTTTGATATAGTCCTGAATACCAAACCAACTGCTAACGTGACTATCGGTTTAAAAAGTGACAATGTTGCCGAAGGAACAGTTTCGACTAATAGTTTAACATTTACTCCTATTAACTGGAATACACCGCAAGAGGTAACAGTAACTGGGGTTGACGATCGCATTGGTGATGGTGATATTGACTACACAATTGTCACGGGTACTACTGTTAGTACCGATCCGAAATATAACAACCGAAATGTAGCGGATGTTAGCATTACTAATGAGGACAATGAGACTGCTGGTGTTTCTGTTAGTCTTACCGAAACGGAAGTTACAGAAGGCGGCGCGAATGGCAGTTACCAGCTCAAATTAAAGTCGCAGCCAACAGCCCCCGTTACCATCAATCTCACAACCAATAATCAGATTCAGCCGATCGCCCCTGTGACTTTCACTCCAAATAATTGGAATGTTGCTCAAACCGTTACGGTAAAAGCTGTTGACGATACAGTTGCCCAAGGTACAGACAGCGCTAATATTACTCACACTGCAACCAGCACTGATGCTAAGTATAACGAAATTTCGGTGCCAGGGGTGATAGTGGCGATCGACGATAACGACACTACGCCGACACCGACGCCGACACCGACACCGACGCCGACACCGACGCCGACGCCAGTTACGCCGACACCAACGCCGACGCCAGTTACGCCAGTGACGCCGACACCAGTGACGCCAGTCACCCCGACGCCAGTGACGCCGACGCCAGTCACCCCGACGCCTGCAGAAGTGACGCCGACGCCTGCAGAAGTGACGCCGACACCAGTGACGCCAGTGACGCCGACACTAGGGACGCCCCCACTGATACTTGCAACTCCAGACATTATTATTAATGTACCACTGGGATTCTTAGTCACTTGGGAAACAGGTGACGCAGCCAGATTCTTTGTCAAACTCAACAGCCCACCTACTGCTGATGTGAGTATTACTTTTAGTACCAATAATGCGGGAGAAGGAGTAATTGACAGGCCAACTGTTACCTTCAATTCTACTAATTGGAATGCAATACAGATGGTGAGTGTAAGAGGCGTTGATGATTTTGTATTTGATGGAGACCAAAATTACCTTATTATTGCCGACCCTGCTGTTAGCGCCGATCCCAATTACTCCGGGTTAACTACATCAATTGTTTCCGCTTACAATAATGACGATGACGATCCTCTTCTTGAGACGAGCGTTATTATAGGCAACGTTATTGATGGTTACATCTCCGGTGCAACCATCTTCCTAGATGCTAACAAAAATGGCATTAAAGATAGTAACGAACCATCAACTACTACTGACTTTAACGGTGCATATCAGCTCGATATTCCCTTGGAGACTTTCGACAAAAATAAAAATGGGAAAATCGATGCAGATGAAGGCAATTTAGTTGCTTTTGGCGGGACGGATACTGCGACAGGTTTGCCGCTGGAAATGCCTCTTTCTGCACCTGCGGATGCTAATGTTGTCACTTTGTTAACCAGTTTGGTAACTGATTTGATGGCTGGGGGAATGACGCAGAGTGAAGCCGAGTCAAAAGTTAAATCTACTCTGTCTATTCCTGCGGGAGTTGACTTGAGCGACTTAGATCCGATCGCCTCTACAGCAAAAAATGAGCCTGGGGGCGTTGAAACTCTAGTCGCCATGACAAAAGTCCACAACGTCATCACCCAAACCAGCAGCCTCATAGACGGTGCATCTACGGCGGACAATGCTGCGATCGTCAAAGCTGTTGTCGGGGCAATTAACAGTAAAATTAAATCCGGTGGTTCCCTGGATGTGAGCGATGCGGCACAGGTAGAAAGCATTATCGAGCAATCTGTTGCCAAGGTCAAAGAAATTGACACCAATCTCAACACTGAAAAACTTTCCCAAATTGCCCCGGAAGCTGCGAAGGTAATGGCTGAGGCAAATCAAAGCACGGATAAAGTTAAATCTAACTTTTTGCCTGAGTTTATTCCCTCGGAAATTGCCAAAGTCCAAAAGGTGACATTAGGTGAAAGTTCGATCGCCCTCGAAGAAGCGGCGGCTGGCACAAAACCAATCGCACAGGTAGTTTCCGAAAATACAGGCGAATTTTTAACGGCCAAAATTCAAGGTAATCCAGCACCTTCTCAACCTGCTGTTCCGGTTGTACAAGGTGATGTGGAACTTGTCAATAATTCTCCTGAAATTCTCGGTGATGAGGGCAAAAATCTTGTCGGTACTGATGATAGCGATACTTTAATCGGCGGCAGCGGTAACGATTTTATCAGTGCCAGAAAAGCTAGTGATTCCCTCGATGGTGGCAGCGGTAATGACAGCATTTACGGTGGCCGGGGACTAGATATGCTGACAGGTGGCAGTGGATCTGATATCCTATTTGGAGGCCGCGGTGCTGACAGTTTGGACGGCGGTATCGACAATGACAGTTTGTACGGTGGCAAGGGAGATGATACTTTGCTTGGCGGTTTGGGAGATGATTTTTTCAGCGGCGAAAATGGCAACGATTTTCTGACAGGAGGTAGCGGGATCGATCGCTTTTTGTTAACTCCAGGTGGCGGCTCGGATACGGTGCTTGATTTTGAGGTGGGTATCGATAAATTTGCGATCGATAACAGTTTGAATTTCCAGCAGTTAGAAATTAGTCAAACTGCGGGAGGAACGCTGCTGAAATTGGCCTCAACTAATCAACTTTTGGCAACAGTCACTGGGTTGAATAGTTCGATTACTGAATCGGATTTTGTGTTGGTTTAGAGCCAACTCCAGCGTAGGGGCAATCCTGTGATTGCCCTTCTCAATGAGGTAGGCACTAAAAACGAATCATTTGTTAAATCACTTTTACTGGGAGGAGCATCATGTTTAAATTTGGAAAAATGACCCTAGTATTCATCACCGCATCTGTTGCTGTTTTGCAGCCAGCTTTTTCAGCTAGCGCCCAAGAAACCAGCAGCGAATTCAGGCAACTGCAAACCTTATTAGAAGCTAAGAAATGGGACGACGCCGATCGCGAAACCGTCTCTATACTCCGCAACAACCCCACGTCTTGTCCTAACCTCCGCGCGATCGACCAATTGTGGATGCAACACAGCAATAATAAATACGGCTTCACTCCGCAGTTAGAGATTTGGCAACAGACGGGGAAGGGTTTAAATTGTCAAACTTGCGAAGAAGAAATTAAAGAATTTAGCAGAAAGGTAGGATGGAAACTTGACTCGCGAGACATTCCTCTGCTAGGGGATTTTCCCGCTCAGTACCCAACTGTTGCTGCATTAGGTTGGCAAAGCTACGTTGGTAGAGATACAAGTTTTTTTGGCGATCGGCGTAATACATGGCAAGCGTCGAAAGTTCAAGGTCATAACTTGTTCTCTACTTTTGCTAATTGCGGCAAGTAATATCAAATCCGTTAGCATCGGAATAGTAAATTCCAGTTCACTGTTCACTGTTGACTGTTCACTGTCAACCGTCAACCGTCAACCGTCAACCGTCAACCGTCAACATCATTCCGGTGTAACCGGAAATGATATAAGTAGACAAACCTAAAAAAACAGAATACTCAGATACCCGACTTCTTAAAGAAGTCGGGTATCTAAAGCGCGAGGTCGTTTTACGTTCTTTTGCTTTCATACTTCTGCTTCTTTTAAAAAGCTGGTTTTGCTGAATACAGGTATGAATTAAAAATTTCCCAATTGCTATGGGCCAAGTATGGTGAGTTTTGTAACGTTGGAGAAAAGTTTATTCATACCGTAAATCAGCAACGCCATTTATAGAACACAGGCAAGATGTCTGTTCCACAAATATAGAATAAGAAATAACAATCAACTGTCAACTGTCAACTGTCAACTGTCAACTGTCAACTACTTAATCTTATTTACATAGCCCCACAAACTATAATCGCGACTCAACCAACCCCGGAAAAAAGCCATCTGAGTCGGATCTTCTTGCACCCTTTTGTAGCGGTAAATAATTCGTTCATTAATCATTTGCAGTGCGGTATTTTTGTTATTTGCCCCTTTCAGCGCTTCCTTGGTGCGCGGGTCAAAAACTCCCGTTTGCGGCAATCCTAATGCTTGCTGAAGAAAGGTAATTGAGTTATTAATACCGAAATTAACGGCGGTGTCAAACATGACGATCGCCAAAGCCGGCTGCATCGTGCCCGAAAGGCTCGAATCCCAGTAATATTTATAAATTTCTAGGAGCTCTGCTTCCGACATCTGCGTCACGTCGAGGGGCGGAAGCCCACGACTGTAGCGGTAGGCGTTGTATTCCGTTTGCAAGACGCCCCGATAAGTTCTGCCACCCTTATCGGCAGGGTGATTGCTGAATCCACCCTCAAAATATAGGGTGAAATAAAGAGCAGTTTGAAATAATTTCTGCCGAAAGCTGGCTGTCTGCTGCTGCTGTGCGAAAGTCTTTTGGGCAAAGGGTAAGGGGATTGCTAAGGTTAACAAGAGTATCCCCAGCAGGAGGTTTGGTTTCCACTTGATGTTATGTTGGCGCTGTGTCGCTTGCTTGTCGCTCATAAATTCTCTGTGACGATCGCCCGTAGTTCCGCTAAAACTGCTACTCTGCAAAATAATATAGATTCAACCTTTAACTTGATAGCACAGATAGGCCGCAAAATGAATTCCGATTTTCGCAACCAATCCGAAACACCCCAATTTGAAGATGCTGCATCGCTGACAGTCGCTGCAGAAACCTATTACTCTCAAGGCAATTTAGCAGCAGCCGTCGCTGCTTGTCGCCGAGCTCTGGAATTGCAACCGGATTGGGCGGCGGCTTACGTGACAATGGGCAATGTGCAGCAAGCAAGCGGCCAAATTGAGGAAGCGATGCGGTTTTATTCCGAGGCGATCGCTCTGAATCCCGATTTTGCTGAGGCTTATGCTAATTTGGGCAGTATGCTCTACAAACAAGGGCTTTTGGTGGAGGCGGTTGTCAATTACGAAAAGGCGATCGAACTTAAACCAAATTTGGCTGCTGCTTACTGGAATTTGGCAGGGGCACTGAAGCAGCAGGGGCAGCCGGATGCAGCCGTAGCATACGAGCAAAAAGCTCTCGAACTCAATCCCCACCTTGCTCAAGTAGATTTTCACTTAAATTTAGGAGATAAATTAGCGCAGCAAGGGAAGTTAGATGAGGCGGTGGCTGCATGGAAGCAGGCGATCGCATTCAAACCCGATTTAGCCGAAGCATACTGTCAAATTGGCCGAGTTTTGCGCTACCAAGGTCAATTTAAAGACGCAATACCCAACCTTCAAAAAGCCCTAGAAATTAAACCAGATTTTATTTCTGCCCACCAACATTTGTGTGGCATCCTCAGAGATACTAGCGATTTAGCTGCCGCGCGGCAAGCCGTACACCAATACAGCCAAATGTGTGCCGAAACCGATCCAATTATGACCGCGATTTACTTCATCAGCACCTATCAAGTGTCGGGATTAAATCAAATTGCGGGCGATCGATTTTTAGAACTAGAGTCATACTTGCAGCAAAACTTAGAAACCGCTAGCCCGGTGGAAATTAAATCGCTTTATGCAAACTTGTTATTCAGCACGCCCTATTTGCGAGATGACTTGGCAGCCAACTCAAAACTTTACAGATTAATTGCCCAAAAGTATATCGACCAATGTATTAAACCTAATTTTTCTCAACCCGCAAATTACAGTTTCAAACCAAGGGTTCCATCCAGCAAGTTAAAAATCGGCTTTTTGTCCAATCACTTTAGCCGCCATTCTGTAGGTTGGTGCAGCGCTGACATCATTCGCGAATTGTCCGATATCACACCCCATGTGTATTTGTACGCTTCCGAAAGAATTGTTCCTGACGATCGCACTCAGCAATTTGAAAGTTTTGGCAAACTGACTTTTCCCACAACCTACCCGAACGGACTTGCCAATTCTGCCGAAATTATCGACCAAATTCAGCAAGATGAATTGGACGTTTTAGTTGATTTAGATTCTCTCAGCGTACCAGTTCACGCTGACATTCTCTACCAAAAACCCGCACCAGTTTGTGTTTCTTGGCTGGGATTTGACGCCCCTTACATATCGCCGGAAAATTACTTTCTTACAGACGGGCACTCGCACCCAGCAGGGCAAGAAAAATATTATGACGAACAGCTAATTAGGATGCCTGATTCCTTTGTAGCGGTGTCCGGTTTTCAGAGATATGGAGTCGATCCAGTTGCATTGAGAAGGTCGCATCGGATCGGCTTGGATCAGATAGTTTACCTGTGCGTCAGTCCCGGCAGAAAATTCAATAGCGAGTTGGTAAAAGCACAAATTGCGATTCTCAAAGAAGTG
Source organism: Microcoleus sp. B7-D4 (assembly GCF_036705125.1). Lineage (NCBI taxonomy): Bacteria > Bacillati > Cyanobacteriota > Cyanophyceae > Oscillatoriales > Microcoleaceae > Microcoleus > Microcoleus sp. B7-D4. The sequence goes on along the minus strand of NZ_JAUBTT010000008.1, from coordinate 68,903 downwards.
CCGAACAGTATCTTAATTCACAAAGCTTTAGGGGATGCAGCAGTGTTTGAGGGTGCGTATCACCAAGCTTGCGAAGCTGAGAAAGTGAGCAAGCACCGAATTAAGTTTTTGCCGAGGTTTGCTACTGAGGAAGAACACAGAATTATCTATTTGCTGGCAGATGTTTTGTTAGATTCTTATCCTTACAACGGAGGAACTCAAACTTTAGAGGCTTTGTGGTCTAATTTGCCGGTGGTGACTCGCACAGGAGAGCAATGTTTGTCGAGAATGGGTTATTCGTTTTTGCAGACTTTGGGAATTGAAACAGGCGTGGCTTTGTCTTGGTCGGAATATGTGGAAGTGGGTGTAAAATTGGGCAAAGAACGTGAATTGAGAAATGCAATTAAAGCACAGTTGGTGAAATCTAAAGATTCCGCCAATTTGTCGCCGCTGTGGAATCCGAAAAAGTTTGCTGGTGATATGTATGCGGTGTTTGAAAAATTGTGTAAAATAGGATAAATGCTGGCTAGTGACTGCTGATAATGACCGAAAGCATCCAGGATACCCGCCACGTGATTCATCCGTCCAGAAATAAAAAACCTGTATCCGATGAAACTTGCCCCCCGACTTTATCCGTGGGGTCAATGCTTGAATCTAAAATCTAAAATCTAAAATCTAAAATCTAAAATCGATTGACTGCTGACTACTGACTAATGACTACTGACTAATGACTTCAACACTGCCAACTATTAAGTTTTTGAAACAGCCGACTTCGGAAGCTTGGGTGCAACAGGCGATCGCCCATTTGGATACAATCTTATTAGACCATTCTCACTGCGAGCGGAAAGCGGCGGGAGTAGCGTTAAATTTAATGTTTCGCTACCCAGCCCGCGAAAAATTGGTGAGGATGCTAACGGCGATCGCCCGCGAAGAATTAGAGCATTTCGAGCAAGTCAACCAGCGGTTAGAACAGCGCGGCATTGCTTTAGGCCCTTTGGCCGCACCCCCCTACGGTGCCGGTTTGTCCGCCCAAATTCGCAAGCAGGAACCGGAGAGACTTTTGGATTCTTTGTTGGTTTCTGGTTTGATAGAAGCGCGCAGTCACGAACGGTTGGGGCTGCTGGGCGATCGCTGTCCCGACGCCCAATTAGCTAAATTTTACCGCAGTTTGATGGCTTCGGAAGCTCGCCATTACGGTGTATATTGGATTTTAGCAACAACTTATTTCGATCGCACTCTTGTGATTGACAGGCTGGAGGAATTATCATTAGTAGAGAGCGAGTTGCTGGCAAGTCTTCATCCCGAACCGAGAATTCACAGTTAAAATCTAGGTGCATTTAAAGACTGTAAAACCCAAAAAATGAGTAATTTTACAGTTGCTAAAGTCAAAAAATAAATATACGTTGCAACAACCAATGAAAACCCAACATCTGGATTTTTTAATTCGTTCCTGGGAAACGCGCGATCGCGCTGAGGCGTTCTATTTAATTAGAGATGTTTTAGCAGAGTACGGTTTAAAATGCGAACCTCACGGGGCCGATCGAGATGTCTATGATGTAGAACTACATTATCATAATCAAGGCGGCGAATTTTGGGTAGTTGAACGGCAGGATAAAATAGTGGGTACGGCGGCTTACTATCCGATTGATCGGGGAAATAATGCTGTGGAAATTCGCAAAATGTATATTTTGCCAGCAGCAAGAGGACAGGGTTTGGGTAAATTTTTACTGCAAGAATTGGAAAGTAAAATTATCGCTCGCGGCTTTGAGGAAATTTGGATAGAAACTGCTAGCATTCTCAAAGAAGCTGTGAAAATGTACGAAAATAGCGGATATCTACCGACAACTGGTGTGGAGACGCACAGGTGCGATCGGGTTTACGTAAAATCTCTAGGTATAAAAAAAGTACAATAAGGTTTGTGAAAACAATGATTAATTTACTCAGTTTCAATCAACAGTTGATTGAAACTGAGTAAATTAATCTAGGAGGAAAACACATGACTATCACCACAGAAAACTCTCACTCTCAAAATCATGCTACCAACAAATTGCTAGACGGCCCTAAAGACGCTAGATTTGTTCAGACAGTGCGGGGAATTTTAAATCCTCTGTATTATTTAGATAGTAATTCTCAACGCTACGGCGACCTTTTTACCAGCGAATTCAGCAACTTTCCGCCGCAAGTAATTATTAGCAATCCTCAAGCTATTCAAGAAATTTTTACATCCGATTCCAAACTCTTTGAATCCAGTACGGGAAACCAGATAACGCTACCTTTAGTAGGCTCGAATTCGTTATTGTTGTTAGATGGCGATCGACATTTGCAGCAGCGCAAACTTTTAATGCCACCTTTTCACGGTGAACGGATGAAAGCTTACGGACAAATCATCCGCGATACAACCGAAAAAGTAATTAATAATTGGACTCCTGGTAACTCGGTAATCGCGCAATCAACTATGCAGGAGATTTCCTTGGAAGTAATTTTACACGCTGTTTTTGGGCTGAGCGAAGGAGAACGCTACCAGCAAATTCAGCAACTAATGATTAATATGTTCAGCCTGTTTAGCAATCCATTAAGCGCTACCTTTTTGTTTATCAAGTCGTTGCAAAAAGATTTAGGTGCTTGGAGTCCTTGGGGAGGATTTCTGCGACAAAGACAGCGTTTAGATGAACTGCTTTATCAAGAAATCCGCGCTCGCAAAACTCAGTCTGAACCATTGGGCGAAGACATCCTGAGCTTGTTAATTTCCGCTCGTGATGAAGCAGGAAAGCCGATGAGCGACGTTGAATTGCGGGATGAATTAATGACAATCTTATTCGCCGGACACGAAACTACAGCCACAGCTTTAGCCTGGGCTTTGTATTGGATTCACTACATCCCAGAAGTCCGTGAAAAACTGCTGCAAGAGCTCAATTCTATTGATGTCGAAAATTGCGAGCCGACGGAAATAAGTAAACTCCCGTATTTGAATGCTGTCTGTTGCGAAACGCTGCGGATTTATCCGATCCTATTTTTTGCATTCCCGCGCCTTCTGCAAGCTCCGATGCAGTTAATGGGTTATAATATTCCCAAAGGAATGATACTTTCTACCTGCATTTATTTGGTTCACCACCGACCGGATATTTACCCGGAACCAAAACGTTTTAAACCCGAACGTTTTCTAGAAAGGCAATTTTCGCCTTACGAATATTTGCCGTTTGGAGGAGGGAACCGCCGCTGTATTGGGGCGGCATTTGCCATGTTTGAAATGAAGTTAGTATTGGCGAAAGTGCTGTCACGGTACTCTTTAGAACTTGCAGAAAATCGTCCGGTTTTGCCAGTACGCCGCGGTTTGACAATGGCACCCGCTGGTGGTGTGCCTCTCGTGGTAAAGGCGAGGATTTGAATCTTATCAAATCCGGTCGATCGATCGGAGATGATATGATACCGATACAATGGGTTTTAATTGATCTTTTGCTGCAGAGGAATCTCGATCGCAAATTCGGAACCTTCTCCCACTACAGAATTGCAAGAAAGCTTGCCACCGTGTTTTTCTACTATAATAGAGTGCGAAATCGCCAATCCTAAGCCAGTTCCTTTGCCAATGGGTTTAGTAGTGAAAAACGGGTCAAACAAGCGCTTTTGCACATCTTCGCTCATCCCAGGGCCGCTGTCAGCTATCCATATGGCAACGCTGTTATTGTCGGTTACTTGGGTGCGAATCGTAATTGCGAGATTTTTGGCGGTGCGATCGGATTTCTTCATCTCCATTTCCAATGCGTCTAGCGCATTGCTCAACAAATTCATAAATACTTGATTTAACTGACCGGGATAACATTCAACTAAAGGCAAATTACCGTATTCTTTAATCACATTAATTGTCGGGTGATCGGCTTTATGTTTCAGGCGGTTTTGCAAAATCAGCAGCGTGCTTTCAATGCCTTCGTGAATGTCAACTTCTTTCTTTTCGGCTTCGTCAAGTCTTGAAAAAGTTCGCAGGCTCAAAACTATGTCGCGGATGCGATCGGCTCCGACTTTCATAGATGCTAAAATTTTCGGTAAATCGTCAATAAGATAATCAATTTCAAAGTCATCCCTGGCATCTACAATTCTTGCGCTAGGCTGGGGGTATTCCTTCTGGTAAAGTTGCAGCATTTTTAGCAAGTTTTGAGTGTATTCGCTGGTGTAGCTGAGATTGCCGTAGATAAAATTAACTGGGTTGTTAATTTCGTGGGCTACACCTGCTACTAACTGTCCCAAACTAGACATTTTTTCACTTTGAATTAATTGAGTTTGGGTACGTTGGAGTTCGCGCAAAGTTTCTTCTAGCTGTTGAGTTTGAGCTTGAGCTAGTCGGGCCGCTTTGCGGGTTTGGGTGTAAAGTTCAGCGTGGTCGATCGCGATCGCAATTTGAGCGACCACCGCTTGCATCAGTTCGACTTCCGATTCGCTCCAATTTCGCATGGACATAGCCTGATAGCAGGTAATCACCCCAATATCGCCTGCTGCAGTATGAATTGGCAGCGACAGCACTGAGTTAAAATTTGAAGCCTGGAAAAGTTCGCGCAATTCTACATCTTCAAAAGTGCTGACATCATCAATTCGCAGAATTTCTCGCCGCAAAATCTGTCGCACTGCGAGACTAGATTTGTCGTCTATAAGATAAGTGCCGAGTAGACTCGGCAAATCTGCATTCTTCGCTTCGTAAGTTACGTCCCAAAGCGGAGGATTGGTGTTGGGGCGATACCAAGTGAAGATGCACCAATCTAGGTGCATGAGATTGCGAATTTCTTGAACTGCTGTTGCTAAAATTGTGTCTAAATCTAAAGAAGTGCGGATTTGGTTGGCAATTTGATTGAGCAGTAATTCTCGCTGAGCTTGTTGTCTGAGCGCTTGTTCCGATCGCACTAAAGTTTCTTCTGCAAGTTTGCGATCGGTTAAATCTTGGATCACTACTTGGATAATTTTTTCATTTCCCACCTCGATGACTGTCAGCACCACTTCTGCGGGAAAATCAGTACCGTCTAAGCGCTGATGAACCCAATCAAAACGGTGCTTTCCCCGCTCAAAGGCGATGGCTATCATGTCGTGGGCCAAGCTCAAAGAATCTCTGCCGTTGGGTTGCAAAGGAGGTGAGAGTTTGCCAGGGTTTTGGCCGTACAACTCTTGCGGGGTAGTACAGCCGAATAGTTGTAGGGTGGCTGTGTTGGCATCGGTGATGGCATTGTCACATAACATAAAAACAGGCAAACTGGTTAATTCGTAGAGCGATCGAAATTTAGCTTCCGACTGCTGCAATGCGGCTTCTGTTTGCTTGCGATCGGTAATGTCGGCAACCATTGCCAAAGCGCCCACATAGCGTCCCTGTTTGTCTGCCAAGGAATTAGTAGAAACCATCGCCCACAAGCCGCTGCCGTCTCGGCGACGGAACTTAAAATCGAGCTGTTCGCGAATTCCTTCACGGCGGCGTTCGAGACTGATTTGTGCGAGCGCGATGCCTTCTCCATCCATGAAAGCAAATAGCGACTGTCCGCTCATTTCCTCTGGAGTGCAGCCGAGCATATCGGCCATTTTTTGGTTAACAAAAGTAGTTTTACTCTCCGTATCTATCATCCAAATTCCTTCGTCTGCTGTCTCGACAATGCACCTGTATTTGTCCTCGCTTTCCCTGAGCGCTTCTTCTGCTAATTGGCGAGCCGTAATGTTTTGAGTCATTAGCAATCCGCCGATGATTTCTTGCCGTTCGTTTCTGACGGGCAAAGTATAACCGAGGTAGATGCGATCGCTGTAAATAAATTCTGTAACAACTGTTTCTCCTGCCAGTGCCGCCAGATAATTTGGCTCGACAGCAGCGCAAAAATCTGGCTCGAATACTTCCCAGATTGTCTTGCCTTCCATCAATTCTTTGGAAAGCCCCACGGCGGCTAATTCTGTACCTTCTACCAGCGTGTAGCGCATTTCTGGATCGAACAACATCACCGCGCCGTTAGGAAAGTTGCTTGCCATAGTGCGGTAAAGCTGTTCGCTTTTTTGCAGCGCAGCTTCTGCTTGTTTGCGATCGCTAATGTCAATTACAACTGCACCGATGCCGATCGCCTCCCCATCTTTTTCGAGCAGGGGAAAATAAGAGCCTGTCAGGTGTCGGACAAACCCAGGCTTTCTGGGATTGTCACCACTCATCTCCATGTTAATTAAGGGTTGTTTCGTCCTCAAAATTTGTTCGTACAAAGGCTCTATTATGGGAGCGATATTCGGCAATATTTCGCGTACAGTCTTGCCGATGTGTTCTGCTGGACTCAGGCAATTTATTTCTGCTAAAAATTGATTAATTTGCACGTACCGCAGTTGGGAGTCCAAAATGCAAAGTCCCGCCGGCGCTTCCTTCAAAAAGGCATCAAATAGTGCTTGTCTCTGTGCTAATTCTTGTTCTAAAGCTTTGCAAATGCTGAGATCTGTTAAAGAGCCAATCATCCCCACAACTTCTCCCGTTTTGTCTTTCAATAGCGAAAGCATCAGGTGCGAGGAAAAATCTTCTCCCGATTTACGGCGTGTTATAACTTCTATTTCATGCTCGCCTTTTTCTTGTAGCGGTTTGATGACTTGCTCTAACAAAAATTCGTGCTGTTCAGGCGGGTAAATTAAAGAAACGTGCTGTCCGATCGCCTCAGTTTCTTCATAGCCGTATAACTTTTGGCAGGCTTGATTCCAAAGGGTAATCGAGCCGTCCATATCTGTAGAAATCACCGCTTCGTGAATTTGGTCGATAATTTGACTTTGGAGACGCAATTTGTCTTGAGTTTGTTCCAGTTCGGCGATTTTTTCTTCGAGTAGCTTCTGAGTTTTTGCCAGTTCGGCAGTCTGCTTTGCCAGCAATTTTTCTAGATGTGAATTGCTGTGCGGCGGCGCTGATTCCAGCGGCTCGCTATTTTGATCCCGATTATTAAAGATTTCTTCAACACTTAGCCAAATCGCGCACTGTCCCTCTGTTTCAATTGCCCGCTCGGAAACTCGCACGGGTACGAGATGCTGGTTTTTATGTTTGTATGCTGCTTCGCACAGGTGCGTGTGGCTATTCTTTGCTTGACATTCTAGATATTTTTCTGGGCCCGCGCACTGTGTTTGCTGAATTTCCCAATAGTTGAGGTGGAGAGTTTCTGCAACTGTGCGGCCGATAATACTTGCAAAAGCTGGATTTACGTCGATAAAAGTCCCGTCCGTCCGGCACAATGCCAGCCCGATCGGGCACAGTTCTAACAATGGGCGGTTGCAGCGAGCGCGCTTGGCTTTTCCTAACTGGCTTTGCATCTGACCTAGCGGGACTTGGGTGATTTAATTATATCTTTATTATCTTGTTTATTGTTGTGAGTTTTATCCTTGATTAAGGAAGAGAGAAGAAGGAAGTTCGGCAACGAGCCGTCTACGGGATTTAACGGATGTAACGGATGGATGCTGAGGTTCGAGGGAAGAAGGAAGAGGTTGGATGTTGGAGGTTCGAGGGAAGTTCGGCAACGATCGCGCGATCGGGATTTAACGGATGGATGTTGAGGAAAAAGACAAGATGGGGAAACAAAAGTGAGTAATAATCAACGGGGAGGAAGAAAGAGGGAATGAGAAGAAACCAGAAAAATCACAAAAGAATAAGTACAAAAATGGTACAAATACCATTAATTTATACATGGTATCTTCCCTCCAACCTTCTTCCTTCTTCCTTCTTCCGACGGACATCCGTTACATCCGTTACATCCGTTACATCCGTTACATAATCCGTTGCCGAACTTCCTTCAATTAATCGCGGGCGATACCTTCGGATCGGGCCGCCAACTGCACTGCACCGGCGACAGCAATGGCAACTCTTTCGTCAAAAACAGACGGTATAATGTGCTCTTTGTCAAGCTGAGAAGGACTGACTAAAGAGGCGATCGCATAAGCTGCTTCCAAATACATACTGGGCGTAATCGTGGTTGCTTTGCAGTCCAAAGCACCTCGAAATATCCCCGGAAATGCCAAAACATTGTTAATTTGATTCGGGTAATCGCTGCGTCCGGTTGCTATGATCGCCGCATCTTCCATAATTAATTCGGGCTGAATTTCGGGAATGGGATTTGCCATTGCAAAAACAATGGGATTCTCGGCCATCGAACGCACCATCGAACGGGTGACTACGCCGGGGGCGCTGACGCCTAAAAATACATCGGCACCGGCGATCGCATCTTCCAAAGTACCGCTCGAAGCCACGGCAAATTCTAGTTTTTCTGGGTTCATATCCGTGCGGTCTTGGGAGAGAACGCCTTTGGAGTCGCACATGATGATGTTTTGGGCACCTGCTTTACGCAACAACCGGGCGATCGCGACTCCGGCCGCACCGGCTCCGTTAATCACGATACACACTTCTGCGATGGTTTTTTTGACGATTTTCAAGGCATTAATTAATGCTGCCAAACTAACAATCGCAGTGCCGTGCTGGTCGTCGTGAAAAATCGGAATATCTAAGGTTTCCCGCAATCTTGCTTCGATTTCAAAGCAGCGGGGAGAAGAAATATCTTCGAGGTTAACGCCGCCAAAAACCGGGGCGATATTCTGCACTGTGCGAATAATTTCCTCAGTATCTTGGGTATTCAAACAGATAGGAAAGGCGTCAATACCTGCAAATTCTTTAAATAGCATGGCTTTGCCTTCCATGACTGGCAGTGCGGCGGCAGGGCCGAGGTTTCCCAGTCCCAAAACTGCGCTACCGTCGGTAACAATGGCAACAGTATTTTGTTTGATTGTCAGGTTATAAACTTGTTGGGGGTCATTGGCGATCGCCGTGCAGATGCGGCCGACTCCAGGGGTGTATGCCATTGCCAAATCTGACTGGCGTTTGAGGGAAATTTTGCTAACTACGCTGATTTTTCCGCCGCGGTGCAAGTTGAAAGTGCGATCGTACACGTCGATCACTCTGATATCTGGCAGTGCTTTCACTGCTTGCACTATTTCTTCATTGTGCTCGAGGCTGGAGGCATCGACGTTGATATCGCGAACGGTAGTGGCGCGGGTTTGCTCGATCAAGTCGATTTGGCCGAAGTTGCCGCCTACAGATGCGATCGCGCTGGTGACTCTTGCCAGCATTCCCGGCTGGTTCGGCAGAGCAACCCGAATTGTTAAACTAAAGCTGGGATTTGGTGTCAGTTTTACCATGATGTCTTGATTTCAGATTTGAGAATTTCAATCTTAGATTTTATCGCCAATGTTAGGCATAAAATTTAATAATTTAAATTTTCAACTGAAATTTTTAACAACTTCTATGAGCCTGTGGTGCGATCGCTCTGCACTGCCTTGCGTGCCGCTGGGAAACTCATCTTTTTTTGAGTTGAGCTTTGCTCTGTCTATAGCTTGTGACTCGCCCACAAATAGCCTATTTTCTGTCAAGTTCGCAGCGAACCGCGAATATGAAGCGCGGGCCTCTCATACCAATTTAATGTGAAGTTGCACATATCTCGATCCCCCTAAATCCCCCTGATTGTTGGGGGACTTTGAGCGGAATCTTGTCCCCCCCTTATTAAGGGGGGCTAGGGGGGATCTGATTCTACGGGGCCTCATAAAAAATTGGTATCAACCCGGTTTCTGAGGTCAACGCGCGCAAATCTTATCTATTTTTGATAATATTTCTGCTTATTCTGAACCTCAGCAGATATTTCGCAAAACTCTATTTTCCAGCGATACCGCCTAATTCCTGCTGCTGTCTTTTGAAGCGAGACACCGAGGAGAGTTGATGCGGCTTTTTGGTGGCCTTTATTGGAAATGTAAAAAGTAGATGCACGGCTGTTTGAGCCGGCAGGTAAAAATCTGAGCGACTGACAAGCGGGCCTTTGATATATATTTTGTCTGGTTTAACAGTGGCCAAAGATTGCGAGTGCAACCTTGCAAACGCTCTAAATTACCTGCACGCTTTGCCCGATAATTCCAGGGAGTGTAACTAACAGACAATCTACCCCGCGCCGACACAGGCACAGCTTGGGCCGAACCGTGTTGAGTTGCTGGTTGCTAACTGTCAATTTTACCGATCGGCCGCAGCATCGGCCCATATAATTGTAAAGAATTTGCAAGCCAGACAATCCGGGGGAACATTTTCTAAGTTTTGCAGATCGACTGATTGCTCTGCCTCGCTGCCGGCGGGAAGTATGCACAGGGCAACCTGTCCGACTCCTGCCATGAGTTCGGCAACTCGCTCCAAAATACTGTCCATTTTGTCAATTAGTTGCTCTGCTGCATCCAGACTCGGCGCGATGATGAAAAAGGTTTTGACTCCATCGGGACAGGGAGCGAAGCCGAGGGTAGACTCTCGTAATAGTGCTTGGGTGGAGAGACTGAAACCGTCGTAGAAGCGCTCGATTACTGCTTGATAAAAGACGTGGGTCAGAGAGCGATCGCCAAAAATTGGTTGAGATAACATAACTACTTCCTTTCGTAGGATTTTTGGGAGCATTGAAAAAATTTTAACATACCTTAATGTAAGCGATTTAACAAAATGATCTAGCGATCGAGATCAGTGGCTAGATGTGATAATTTTAAATTTGTGTAGCGATCGCAACTGTGATAAAATGTACTCTGTGCTATCACGGCCAGTCAGTAACTCAGGGCTGAAGCCACTGAGCTTGTAAGAGTAATTGAGCAAGCTATACTGACCAGCCTAAGTCTTAACTGACTACGTTATTTGAGTCACGACACCGGGAGAATGCGAAGCTAGTTCCTTGCTCTGTCATCTGCAATTAAACAGTTTTAAAGTCACTGAAACAGTGTTGCAGGTCTAAAAAGCTCTCATAACCTTGGCGAAGCTAACATTACCCGTAAGGGCTTGGAGACAACCATATCTCCGCAGAGGGGCAACCATACCCCTCTACCCCGCAAGGGGATTCAAGGCGGTTGAAACCGCCGAGTCGTTTTCCTCTCAGGTCTAAAGACTCGCTCGTTTCCCACTTACCGAGTATTTTTATGATTTTGATCGCATCAGCAGCTCAAAGCTAAGTACAAAATTTCCTACTAGGTGAGGAGAGGGGGAGAGGGCCAGAGGGAGAGAACCAGAGGGAAATTACCTAAGTAGTGAGAGTATTATTGCCACAAAGTGCTTAATCTAGAGTTTAAAATAAACATCCAATCAAAATATTCAAGATGAACTCGATCGCCCAACAGTTAAAAGCAAAATTTGAAAAAGCATTCACCGCTGCATTCGGCGAAAGTTATGCAGGTGCTGATCCGATGCTAGCCGCCGCCAGCAATCCCAACTTTGGGGACTTTCAGTGCAACGCGGCGATGAGTTTGGGGAAAAAGTTAGGAAAGCCCCCACGGGCGATCGCCTCGACAATCATCGAAAACCTAGATATTACTGACATCTGCGAAACCCCAGAAATCGCCGGGCCCGGTTTTATCAATTTGAAGCTGAAACCGGCTTATTTGGAAGCGCAAATTAGTGCGTTAGCGAAGCCCTCGAAGAGGATCGCCGGCGACTCGCGTTTGGGGATTGAACCGGCGAAAACGCCTCAGACAATTGCGATCGACTTTTCGAGTCCGAATATAGCCAAAGAAATGCACGTCGGACACTTGCGATCGACAATCATCGGAGATGCGATCGCCCGCATCCTCGAATTTCAAGGCCACGACGTACTCCGAATCAACCACATCGGCGACTGGGGCACGCAATTCGGAATGCTGATCGCATATTTGCGCGAAGTTCACCCTGAAGCGCTCACAACCGCTGACGCCCTAGATTTAGGCGATTTAGTCGCATTTTACCGCCAAGCAAAACAGCGCTTTGACGCAGACGAAACCTTCAAAGAAACCGCCCGCCAAGAAGTAGTAAAACTGCAAGCAGGCGCCGAAGACACCCGCCGCGCTTGGAAATTGCTGTGCGATCAATCTCGCCGCGAATTTCAAGTAATCTACGACTTGCTCGATATCAAATTAACCGAACGCGGCGAATCGTTTTACAATCCTCTATTGCCCGCTGTAGTCGAAGATTTAACAAATCTAGGTTTGCTAGTAGAAAGTGACGGCGCGAAATGCGTTTTTGTAGACGGTTTTACCAACAAAGAAGGCGAACCACTGCCACTAATTGTCCAAAAAACCGACGGTGGCTACAATTACGCCACAACAGATTTAGCAGCAGTGCGCTACCGCATCCAAAAAGACAATGCAAAGCGCTTAATTTATGTCACCGATTCTGGACAAGCCAACCATTTTGCCCAAGTATTTGCAGTAGCGAGAAAAGCCAATTGGATTCCCGAAGATGTCGAAATTGTCCACATTCCCTTCGGTTTGGTATTGGGCGAAGACGGCAAAAAACTCAAAACTCGTTCTGGGGAAACAGTGCGGTTGCAGGATTTGTTAGATGAGGCGATCGTCCGCACGCGCCAAGATTTAGAAGAGAGATTAAAAGTCGAAGAAAGACAAGAAACTGAGGAATTCATTGCTAACGTATCTCGAACCGTTGGTTTGAGTGCCGTTAAGTATGCCGATTTAAGTCAAAATCGCGCCAGCAACTATATTTTCAGTTACGACAAAATGCTCGCATTGCAAGGAAATACCGCTCCTTATATGCTGTATGCTTACGTGCGCGTGCAAGGAATTCGCCGCAAAGGTGAGATTGATTTTGATAATTTAGATGCTGGTGCGAAAGTAATTTTGCAATCAGATGCAGAGTTGGTATTGGCAAAGCATTTATTGCAGTTGAATGAAGTTGTGAATGCTGTGGGCGGCGATTTGTTGCCGAATCGGATTTGTCAGTATTTGTTTGAATTGAGTCAAAAGTTTAATCAATTTTTTGAGCAATGTCCGGTGTTGAAAGCTGAGGAACAGTTGCGGACTTCGCGGTTAATTTTGTGCGATTTGACTGCAAGAACTTTGAAATTAGGTTTGGAGTTGTTGGGGATTAAAGTATTGGAAAGAATGTAAGTTTTTAACTCTTGTGAAACAGGCAAGATTCCAGGCGATGTAGGGGCGGGTTCGCTAACAATAATTGCCTGAAACCAACCATCTCGAAAACCCGCCCCGGCCTGATTACTAGAAAAAACGTTCATAATCATCGTGGTTTCCAATCCAAAACCATGTCACGGTATCTCCTTGTAAAATCCCCACTGCTCGATAGCCGCGCGTGATTCTCGCAGACCAGATATTTTCTTCCTGGTTGATGCACTTGAAGTTCAAAGATCGATGAAAGGGATTTTCCAGCCAGAAACGATAAGCTTTTCTAGCTTGCTCTTTTACTCTACTGTCAAGAGAATTGTATTTTTCCCAAAAGGAAGGAAGGGTGGCAGATTTCATAACTCATTGAGTCTCATTTCCTGTGCCTTTCCTTCAGCAATTTCTTGTTTTGCGCGTTGGGCAGCAGCCACAAGTTGCGGTTGCGTTTTCTTGAAAGATTCGTCCCATTGAAGCTCATCTTTTAAGTCTGCGATATACTCTTTCAAGTATTCCGCTACTTGCTGCTGTAAAGTTTCTGGCAGAGACTGCATCATCTCGATCGCTGCATCAATACCTTCCCACAGTTCAGAAAGCGGTACAGTCTCTCCTGTCATTGCTTCGTGCCATCCTTGACGAAAACAGTCTTCGGCTGACTTCAGCGGTTCCTCATCCGCCAGAACAATAACGCGAACTCGGCGATCGGCAAATTTGGCTGATTGGGCGAGAATTTCTTCCCACGTTCCCTCTAGTTCTAGTAGTTGTGTTGTCATTTTTTTCATGGAATTGTGACTAAGTTTATTTTAGCGTGTGAAGAAGTGCGATCTAGTAGAATAACAGTAGCTTAAGGAATTATGGAGAAGAATTTAGAATTACTTTAATACCTTTTTCTAGTCTCTGAATTTCTGTCCATTGCGAATCAATCCAGGCTCTTTCAGCCTGACGTTGTGCAGGTGTTTCTTTCTGATATCTATCTTGCTTTTCTAAAAATTCATTGTAAAATATCATGGCTTGAACCAAAGCTTGACTTCCTACTTTTAATCTGTCATCAAAGATTGAATTGATGAAATTATCGATCGCGGTTGAAACCTGCTTTTCAAAATTTACAACCTGTTCCCAAAAAAGATCACCTAAACGCTGTTTGGTTAGATTATCCAGAGCCGGACTAAGTGCAGCTCTCAGTGATTCGGTATTCTCAGGCAAGTAAACTGTCGGCTGCTCAAATTTATTTGCTATCTCGCTAAAAGTTACATTCATCTGATGATTCAACACATCTTGTGTCTGCCTATCTAAAATTCCCAAATACTGGGTAATCACTTTTAAGTTAATCGTGTTAAGGTCTTGATAAATCTGAACCAGGCTGGACTTAATATTTTTATCAATTTCCATATAAACAAGATCCATAACGATGGGAATATCTTTAATAAAATCATCCTTTTCCCCCCAGCCAATTCCTTTTTTTTGTTTCTTGGCTGCATCAATAAACCACTTCTGTTTAACGCGAACATCAAATATTTTATCCCAATAATCTTGAGATTTATCGATCGCCGAATTTTGACATTGCTCGCCTAGTTCATTAATTCTGACATGACAGCCGCTCAGTTCCCCAAGCTGTTGCCATATTTCCTGTTTTGAAGCTTGGACAATCCCAAGTTTGCAACTCCAAACGTCTTCAGCATGATCGATATCGTTCCGGCATTTTTGCACAACTTTCTCAAGTCTGGTAGCTGATCCCATCAATTCATCGAACCCAGGCTGGACTGACTTAATCACGGTTGTAGCAGATTCCTTAATCTCTAAGGATTTATAATCATCCGCCGCGACGACAGCCGCAGATTGGGCGATGTTCTGAAATGCTTGCATGAATTCGTTCATTTAAGTAATTCCACTGTAGACTGACACAGTTAACCATAATCATATAATATACTATAATATGTAATATCAATCGCTATTCAGGTAAAAAATATGATTTTTGTGTTTCCTCCTCACATACAGGCTGGCATCATCTCCGGCACTTATGAAGTCGTGAAGAATAGTGCAGGAGTATTATTGGGAATTGCTAGAGATACGGAAACAGGTCGCTTTGTAGGTTCGGCAATTGGTATGGTTGCCGAGCCGTTGTTCGCTATTCCAGATAGTGCAGGAGTATTATTGGGAATAGCTAGAGACTTGGCAACAGATCGCTTTGTAGGTTCGGCAATTGGTATGGTTGCCGAGCCGTTGTTCGCTATTCCAGATTTTGTATTAGGTGTAGCGCAAATGGTTCAAACAGACCTGGGTTTTCAAGAAACTTACAGAAGACTAGATGTGATTCAGTATGGCTTAAACTCTCTCTCGGCTAATGTGGGCATTCTGTCAGCATCTACTGCCGTCATTGGTGTCGGTGTGGTGGCCATAGCTGCACTGTCAGCCGTTAACCTTCATCAGACATTGAAAATGAGGGAAGATATTAAGGAATTGAAGCTAACAGTTACACATGGTTTTATTAGTATAGAGGCACTGCTGAGAGACCAAAAAGCAGAAGTTATTGCTGAAATTAAACTGTTAGCTGAAAGCATTAATTTTGAGCACCATCGTTTAATCTTAAGTCAAGCTTATCAGAAATTTGCGATGGCACAGAGACTAATTCAAAGTGCTTTATTAATGGAAGATAAACATACCAGAAATTCTACCTTAACAAGTGCACAACACATTTTAGCTAATGCTTTAGCTGACTATAATAATCCTGAATTATTCAAAGCCACTTGTGCAGTTGGCTATCTTCGTAGAGTTGAATGTGCTTGGGCAATTGAGCAGACAATTTCATTAACTTATCAATTGCTGAACGAGCCTGCATCTGTAAGTAATTCCCTTTCCCACCTCCAAGAAAGAATACGCCAAGACATTCTCACCGTTATTGAGCGCTGCACAAAAGATGAAATTGATTTTATATTTCCAGAAATCACACGGATTTATAATCAGGATCTAGTAGTTTTGAACTCTTGGCAAAATCAGGTAGATTGGATGCTAAGTTTATCGGCTGATGAGCGTAAACAATTGGCTAGTTTAAATATGGAAACGACACCAGTTTCAAATACTAATCAAGAAATTGCTATAATGGCAGAACCAGAAGAAATTGCGCTCTACGAAAACTTGCAGCAAAAATCCCACTTCAAATCACTACGCGATCAATTGCGATTTTTGATAAAACCTAGCTTGCGTCAACAACATGAATCTTATATCAGTCAGAAAGCAACTACCTCTGGCTATAAAGCTTTAGCCCCCTCAAATTGGCAAGAAGTCAATGATTTAACTGTTGCTAACCTCTACTGGTATTTTCAAGGAAATGATGAATCAGCAAAGCAGACCGCAACAACATAGCCCTAGTTTGTCACTAATCAGCGAGTCGTGCGGCTGGAATTGGGTCTGTAGCTGAAGGTAAATCAACTTGTAGGGTGCGTCAGACTAAATTATAGATTGACAAAATAAGGGTTTGGGACTCTGACGCACCCTACTCTATATGCGAGTTGCTACATTAAATTAAAAAATGTGAATTTTAAGTTATTGGCTGAAACCTATTTCGCTTAAAGCCTTTCAGCTAATCTACAGCTTACACCACATTCATCTAAATACGATCGACTACATTCAAATCGAGCATTTACGGCTTTTTGTTAACAATCAAGCTCTCCAAGATGCCTTTAAACATTGTTACGACAATTTGGTGATCGTTGCGATATCTCACAAAATTTTCCAACTTGCGCGCAGATTTTAGTTAAGTTTAATATTATTTAAACACAACTATTGCATCGGTAACAAACTTATAGTAAATTTACAATTTATCGGGGAATGCACAGCCATTACCTATTAATGCCTCCTCGATAAAAATTAAAAACATGAACGAAACAAAAGTTTTCGGAATGCCAGCAGAAAAAGGCCGCTGGTTGTTCGTTCCGCTGGGAATCACGGTCTTGCTTTGTCTGGGTACAGTTTATTCTTGGAGTATCTTTAGAAAGCCGCTAGAAAAGCAGCTCGATATCGGTGCAACGGATAGTTTATTGCCGTTTACCGTATTGTTAGTAGTTTTTGCCGTACTGATGCCAATTACCGGCTTTTTTATCGATCGCTACGGTTCTCGCACCGTGACCGCAGTCGGCGGCGTCGTGACGGGAATCGGCTATATTTTATCGGCATTTGCACCTAATATTACTGTCCTGGTAGTCACCTATGGAATTATCGCCGGTGCCGGGGTGGGAATTGCTTACGGCGTACCGCTAGCAGTAGCAGCCAAGTGGTTTCCCGATAAAAAAGGATTGGCAGTTGGGCTAACAGTAATTGGGTTTGGTTTGTCGCCTTTAATTACCGCACCGATTGCCAAATATTTAATCGATACCTATCAAATAGCGCAAACGTTTCTGATTTTAGGCATCGCTTTTACCGTCATTATTTTGGCAATTTCGACCGTTTTGAAAATGCCGCCAACTGGATGGACGCCTGCGGGATTTGCGGCCGCCCGATCGGGAACAGCGGTAAATAGCCAGATCGCACCGATGATGAAATCTCCCGCATTTTACGGGCTGTGGGTGTGCTACACAATTGGCACGCTGGTGGGATTGGGCGCGATCGGAATTTCTTCTTCCGTGGCGCAGGAAATTATTAAATTAGACGCCGGAACGGCTGCGGCAACGGTTTCTCTGTTTGCCATATTTAACGGTATGGGGCGTCCGATGTTTGGTTGGATAACCGATCGATTTAAGCCAAAATATGCCGCAATCGCCAACTACATTCTCATCTTAATCGCATCGATTATGATGACTCAGGCGGGCGTTGGACAAGTCGCAACTTATATCATTGCGTTTTGTTTGTTCTGGCTGTCGTTAGGAGGATGGCTGGCGATCGCGCCCACGGCAACTTTAACTTTATTCGACCCCACAGACTACGCGAAAAACTACGGCATTGTGTATACAGCCTACGGAGTTGGAGCGTTTTTCGGTACAATTGCTGCGGGGAAAATTCGCGATACTTTTGGCAGCTATACCAACGCTTTTTACATTACGGCAATTCTTGCGGTTGTTGGCATCATCACCGCCGTGTTTGCGCTGAAGGGAGGGGTTAAAATTGCAGCCGAAGCCGATGTTTCTTAATCGGGACTGGCGTACCCCCGATCGAAGAAACCGGGTTTTTTAGGAAAATATGGGATTTGAGCCGTGAATATCGGTGAACAACCCAGTTTCTCGGCTTTTCCAATTTTCTAAGATATCTTTAAACATCTTTACAGCAATTTGGCGATCGTTATCTCTCACAAATATATCGTAATTGGGACTTGAGTTAATTTCAATTAACCAATATGCTCCGTTTTTATCTAGTGCTATGTCAAGCCCCGCATAATTAATCGCAATTTCTGCAAAAACAGGTTTAACAAAATCTTCAATCTCAGACATGAGATTTGGATTAATTATATGTTTGGCTTTCGCACCTTCCCAGTGCAGCGGGCTTAAATTCCCCGCAAATTTCGCCTGAGATTTGTCTTTCTCGTACAGCAAAACTAGCTTTTCTTTGCAGAATACAGCGCGATATTCGTGGACAATTTCGATATATTCTTGAGCTAGCGCCACATAGTCATAATCTTTGCTGTTGACGTTAAATATAATTTCTAGGGCTTCTTTAATTTGCTCTGTAGTTTTACATAAAAAAACATTGTTGCCACCAGCACCGCGATTTCTTTTGAGAATCACCGGGAAAGCGAATTTTTTGTTTACTTCTAAAACTATTGATTCAATATCTGGGAAACTCAAATACTTTTTATACTTCTCCTCGCAGTGAGGCGAGACAAAACCGAGAGTTCTGGGAGTATTTATATTGCCGTTTAATAGTTGATAAGTATATTCTTTGTCTTTAAAAATTTCTGCTACTGACGCGCTGTTAAATGGCGTCATGTAATTGACAAAATAATATTCTTCGCCGCCATGTTTGAGTCTAATCAAGTTTTGGGAAGGATGCAGGATTTCGTAAGGGATATTTAATTCCTCACAAGCCGCCAGCAGGATTTGAATATTGGTTAGCATAAAATGCAATTTCAATTGTGAATTTTAACTTTCATTGTTTTTCATTTAAGGCTTTTTGCAGATATTCAAAAGTTTCTCGCTGTTCTTCTTCATCTCCTTCTTTTGCCCATTTATCTAGCCATTCTATTGCAGCTAAATTATTCTGCATTTGTTCTTCCTTCGTCCTTTTCGGAAGCAGAGGCAAGGTATTGCTATTAAAAGGATTTATCCATTGACTTAATCGCATATCGACCACTTCAGCGATTATGGCTTTCAGTTCTTCAACTGTCAGGTCTGCTACTCGTTTGGTTTCCATTTTGCAACCTCATTCTTTCAAAGTTATCTGAAAAAGTTGAGATTCGAGAATCTCTCTCAAACCTCAAATTCTATCAAATTCTATCCAAACAACCGCTGTTGTCCGTTGGCCGCATCTTTCCCGGCATAAATCTCGCGAGTTCCCTTGGGAATGTAAATCCAATCGAATTCTTGCAAGCGGTTTGTTAAATTGGAAATGCTCACTCCCAATTCATCTCTCATTTTGTATAAATGCGACCACTTAGTTAAATCGCGTCCCTGTCTTTTTTCCTCCAAAATACACCGAGGCATCAACAAACAGCTTGCAAAATATTGCGCTTGCCATTCGATCGACAAAACCTTATTATCCGCACTCGCACCCCGACAAACAAACGGTTCCTCGACATCAGATGCCGTTTTTCCTTCATTCCCTAAGTTTAATTCCAACTGTTCCACAGTGCCGTCTGCTTCGTCTTGATTGACGTGTAGCACCCAGTGGCCGATTTCGTGGGCGATCGTCGATTCGATGAACCCCGGCGGTTTTTCGAGAATCTGTTCGTTGATTTCGATTAACCGCTGCTGCGGCAAAATCCTCGCCGCGATCGCACCTTCTTCATCCGGCTCAATGCACTCCCAAACTACGCCCAAATCCAGAAAATCAGCAACCGTTGTCGCATCAAAAGGCCATCTCGGAGCAAAATTTTGCGTTTTCTGCATCTGCATCAAGATGTCATTTGCCAAACGCTCGATCGTTTCTTTGGGATAGAAGCAATACGGCTTAAAAATACTCACTATGAGGGGCCTCTCTTACGCTTCAAAAGACTGTTTGAGCCAATCTGGATTTTCTTGCATTCGGCGGAAAAGAGCCTGCATTTCCTTCGGATTCTGCTTCAGCAGCGCTTCGTACTGCTGCGGCAGCCTCCCCGCCAAGAAAATCAATTCCTCTTCGTTTATGTCTAGATTCCGCGCTAATGCTCGGATTACCTCCTCTTTTGGCGCATAATCCGCTCGATCGTTCTCCAACTTCGACAAATAAGTAAAGTCCACACTTAGCATAGCTGCTAGCTCACGTTGTGAGTAAGCTTTGTCCTTGCGAGCTTGACGGATCAGTCTTCCAAATGTTTGTTCCACGGTTTTTTGCCTCCTGACAAGCATTCTAGCCTGTTTTGATGAAAAGTTCAACAAAATACTTGACGGGAAAATCAACCCGCGCTACCATGAAGTTAGTTGACGGTTTAATCAACCTACCGAACCTGACTGGTAGGGTTAAGGGTGCAAATTAGCCTAGCTCACACGCTACATATAGCGTCGTTAACTTCAGAGGAGTGAGAAGCGCTGGGCGTCAAAACGCTTGTACGCAGCAAATAAGGAGGAGCAGATCGCAAATGCTGAGAACCTGGACAGACACGCATTACAAGCTGGAAGACGATGACTGGCTATACATCGCCACCCACGAAGAACAAAGCTCAGCCTCACTGGTTTGTCCCGGCTACGCGCGGGATGGCGAAGGCTTCAGCATCCACTTCACCCCAGCGCACCTAGAAACATTAGAGCATTTGCTCGCCGCGCTGCGGATTATTAAAGCTCAACAAGAGGCGATGCTTGAGTATACCTATCCCGAACCAAAAGCGACAACACATCTCATTCGGTAATCGAAGTTCGGCCACCAGCAATGTACGAGATTTAACTGATTACCAATTACCAATTCCCGGTAAAGCAATAAAGAACTAAGGAAAAACGAACAATGACTACTAAAACACAAGAAAGACCTACATTTTCAGTATTTGGTGCCAAACCGAGCAATGCTTTGCTAGTACCAGAAATCCCGATCGCAGTACGTAACAATTGCCAAAGTGGCCAGTGGGCGATCGGCGACACCGACTACGGTTCCAAGTGTTCCATGACAATCCTCAAATTCTCCAAATTCTTCGGTTCCCTCGGTCAAACTTCCCACACATTGTGGGGTCAACTGTGGTTTGTCGCAGAAAGTGGCGAATTGCCGCAAGGAGTAGTCATGGTGACATACATCAAAAACCGCAGCTTGAACGATTTTAACCGTTTGGTAGCATCAGTTCAATCTCGCGGCGTAGAGCCTGCAACAGGAATTTTTGTTCCCGAATTTGTCAAGCATTCCGGTCAGAAACCCGACGACAGCGGAGTAGTAAAACCGATCAACTACTACAGCTTGAAATGGTCTTGGAACGAGCGGAAAGATTGGGCGGTTATCGACCAAGCCGCAGCAGTTTTGTCCGATTCTAGCAATCAATCGCGGATGATTGACTTAGAAGGAACAAGGGCTATGGTGTGTTTAGATAACCTGCCGGCGCAGCAAGTTGCCTGCTTGATGGCTGCTCACGCTAGCGGTGAAAACGATGCTATGGCTTTGAATTCCAACGGCAGTATGTCGCTACCGCCAGCCGAAGACCAATTAACTGCTGACTTGTTCTAATTTTGTTGTAAAGGCGCGATTTAATCGCGCCTTTGCCATAACTGTTACAACAGACTGAAATGAAGAAATTAACCAAGCTAAAAACCAAACCAAACCTGCAAGAAAGCCGTTTGAGAGAGAATCTTGAGCTGCTAGACCAAATTCGGACAGACGCAGTTAACGACATCGAAAGTCTCACCGAAGGCTTCCAGCACATGACTTTAGTAGCCGAATCAGTCCAGCGGAATTACCGAGCTTTGTTAGCCGAAAATCAATTGCTAAAAGGCGCACTTTTAAGTATAATTGATGAGTGCGGCTGCTGGCAAGGAAATCGGTGCGATCGCTGCTGGAAAATTCTCAGAACTCTAGCCAGCGCCAATCCCGAAGAAAAACCCGACGCAGCCAGAAAATACCAAGCTATTCTCAGCCAACTCCGCAACTTTGAATAACTGAAAACGTTTCACTAAAAAATCTCGAAAACTTAGAATCAGGAGAAGAAACAATTATGACAGTAGCAACTGCCAAGGATAGCAAAGCCCAAATTTTGCAAAACTTTCAGCAGATTTTAGCCGACAAGAAAAAGATCGAATCCAAAGTCGAAACCAAAGAACAGTCAGCCGAAAAAGCCAAAAACAAACAACTCCTCGAAGTCGCTTCCACCTACACAATTGACAGCATCGTCAAAGGCTTGGCAGACTTGCAATTAGATTTCGGCAGCATCATCAGCGGACTTTCCGAAAAACTGAAGGCGGAATCTTCCAAATTAGACGAATTAAAACGCGCGATCGAAATTGAAGCCCAACAATTGCAAGAATTGCAGCAAATCCGAGTTGTAGCAGACGCCCTCCACATTTTAACTCAAGAACACCGAGAAAAATTGACTCTGCTCGAACAAAACAGCGCCAACCAGCGCGAACTTATCGAAAAAGACACGACCCAAAAACGCAAGATTTGGGAAAAAGAACAGCAAGAGTTTGACATAGCAATTCAAGAACAAATTGCACTAACAACAAAAGAACACCAGCGGGAAACAGCAGATTATCACTACGAATTAGAACGCACCCGCAAAGTCGAAACTGACGAATACGAAGAAACAAAACGCAAACTAGAACGGGAATTGCAACAATCTACTCGCGAAAAAGAGAAAAACTGGGTAGAACGCGAACAAGTCCTGAGTGACAATCAAGCTGAGTTTGAAGAGAATCAAAAGAAAGCCGCTGGATTTGAAGAAGAACTGAAACAGGCTTATGTCAAAGCCAAAGAAGAATCTATTCAAGAAGTTTCCCGCGAAGCTAAAGTCAAGGCAGATTTAGTGGAGAAAGAATGGGAAAGCACTAAGCAAGGATATGAATTGAAAGCGCAATCTTTGCAGCAGACTATTGAGCGACAAACCGAACAAATTGCCGAAATTTCCGCGCAACTCCAAGCGACTATGAAGCAAGCGCAAGACTTGGCAATGAAAGCTTTTGCCAGCAAAGCTTAAAACCCAGTAAGGTGTGCAATACACACCTTACGAAAAAATGACAGAAATTTTCCCAACAATTAAGGAATGAAAAGTCATGAACAAAAGAGTTAGCGACAAAAGCACCAAGGCTGAAATTTTAGAAGCGTACAAGGAAGCAGCGCAAGAAAAAGCGCTGTTAGAATCGCAAATCCAACAGCTAAACGCTTCCCAAAAGCAAAAACCAGCCCCAGAAAAACCTATTGTGGAGGCACAAAAACCAATGGCTTTAACTCAAAATCCACAAAAAATGCAGTCCACAATCGACAATTTAATCTTACTGCAATTTGGCTTTGGTGGGGCTGTCAGCGAGTTGTCTGAAAAATTAACTTCAGAAGCTGCTAAAGTCGAAGAATTGCGGCGCACTGTGGGCGAGGAAATTCAACAACTGCAAGAGTTGCACAGTTTAGAAGATGTTGCAGAAGATACGCTGGACAATTTAATTCAACAGTACGAAGAAAGCGCGAAAACTTTTGCTGGCGAACTCAGTGAACAGCGCGAAACTGTTGAACAGGAATTGTTGGAACGCCGGCAAGCTTGGGAAAAAGAGCAGGAACTGCAAAAGTTGGCCGTTAAAGAACGCAATGAGAATCATCAAAAAGCTCGCGATCGGGATGAAGAGTTGTATGATTATGATTTGAATCTTCAGCGAAATCTGGACATCGAAGAATACGAACAGCGCCAGAAAAGGCTGTATCAAGAAATCGAAGAGTTTCAGCAAGAACAGGAGAAACAGTGGGCGGAACGCGAAAAATCTATTTCGGAACGGGAAAAACTTTATGCTGAGGTGAAAGCTAAGGTAGAAGCTTTCCCGAAAGAATTGGAAGCTAATATCAAGAACGGGAAAGATAACGGCCGCAATATTGGCAATTATCAAGCTAAAGTTAAGGCTGATTTGTCTGCTAAAGATATCGAAGGGCAAAAGCAAAATTATGAACTGCAAATTCAAGGGATGTTACAGACAATTCAAAATCAAGATGCGCGCCTTGCTAGCTTGTCGAAACAATTGGATTCTGCTTTGAAACAGGTTCAAGATTTGGCGGTGAAGGCGATTGAGGGCTCATCGAATTTGAGTTCTTTGCAAGCAGTGAGGGAAATTGCGATCGAACAAGCGAAGACTCAGCAGAAAAATAAGTAGATAAGTAGTCCCTTTAGATACCCGATTTCTTGCAGAAGTCGGGTATCTGGGTATTGAAGGAGCATCACTCGGCGGTTGAAACCGCTCCTTGTCAAACGAAGTCCGCCTGCGCGGACTAAGAGAAAGTGCGTATTCTGTTTTGTTAGGTGGGTTTACTTAATTAGCTGGGATTAAGGATTAAAAACTGTTTAAGACTTTTCGCTTGCATCAGATTTAGGAAACTTGCACTTTACCTCAACTTCTAAGTTGCTTTCTGCTGAACCTTCAGTAATGTAGGGGATGCCGGCTTTTCCACCCATTTTGATGGCAAATTTAAGTGTTACCTCTTCAACCTCAGCCGCACCGAAATCTTTAAAAGCCGTCACAGCATACATAGCATAATTGCGAATTAGCAGGCGAGCTTGCTGCATCCGATTAAGTGCATCGCTTCGCACGTCTCTCACCTCATCAAAAGGACTATCCTCCTGTGAGGTTGCGGCTTCGTCAATTGTGACTTCGTACACTTCACTACCTTCTTTAAAAGCGAAACGCTGTAATTCTGACATAATGTTACCTTTTGTTAAGTTTTGGTAGAGTTTGCTTAAAGATCGAGCGGGCTTCCGAAAAGTTGAGTTATTCTAGCGATAGAATTAAAACAGCAATTCAGGGTGCGTGTCAACTAAGGCAGTATTTTTTTTAAATCCAGGTTGAACTAAATGGCTCGTTACGCCCTTGTTATTGGTATTGCTCAGTATCAAAGCTCCAACCTCAAACCCCTCCCTAAAGCCGCTACTGATGCTGAAGTTGTGGCACGGGTATTAGAGGAATATGGCCAGTATACTGTTACTCGACTGCCACATCGCTGGAACGCTGAGAGCCAGCGTTTTGAAGTAGCACAGCAAAAAAGTGTTTCTGCTGATGAGGTATGTGAAGCTCTGCAAAATTTGCTCTTGGAACGAGGTACGAAAAGTGATGTACTGATTTATTTTGCCGGTCACGGTCTGACTTTTTTTGATAACTTGGGGGAGCAAAAAGGAGCATTGGCTACTTCCGACTGTCAGGTGGAAATGGTGGGAAGACAGGTGGTCAGTTATAAACACGGGATTGATTTGTCAAGCCTCAATCGGCTAATTAAGAAGTCGGATCTGAGCAGTTTGGTAATGTTGTTGGACTGCTGTCATAGTGGATATTTTCTTGAAAGTCAGCTAGTGCAACAAACTTTAACCGCTTTCAGTACACAAAAGGATTATTATTTAATTACGGCTTGCCGGAGTTTTGAGACTGTAAAAGCTTTGGCTGGGGAAGCGCACGCCATTTTTACAGGAGCTTTGCTGAAGGGTTTGGCCTCGGAAAATGCTAGTAGAAATGGGCAGGTCAGTGGCGATCGCCTATTTGATTATATCAGCAATGAACTTAAGGGCACTCAGTGGGGGCAAGAAGCGATTCGTATGGGCTGGGGCCGCTGCATTACTCTGGTAACGTATCCGCAACTAGAGACTTCGGCTACTGAAATTAATTTCGATCGCGAAAATCCCTATCTGGGACTCTATGCTTTTGAAGCTGAACAAGAGAAGTATTTTTGTGGGCGGGAGGAAGCAGTTCGGACGCTGATTACTCACCTGACAAATAGCCGTTTTCTATCTGTTATCGGCTATTCTGGTTCGGGCAAATCTTCTTTAATAAAAGCGGGATTGCTGCCCCAGTTGAGTCGGGATAGAATTCCTGGTAGCAGTCAGTGGCCCGTTGAATCTTTTACTCCCGGTAAGCACCCCCTCGGAAAACTGGTGGATATTATAGCTCGACATCGAGAGCAGAATCAGCTTTTTGTAATTTTTATAGATCAGTTTGAGGAGATATTTACTCTCTGTGAAGATGAAGCCGAGCGACAGGGTTTTATCCGCCTGATTGCAGAGGAGATGAAGGATTCTGAGCGAAAGAGCCGGATGATTATTGCACTTCGTGGAGATTTTTTAATTCGCTGCGGTAATTATCCAGAAGTTTTAAATTTGATCAATCACATTCCGACTACAACTTATATTGTCAAGTCGCTAGGGATTGAAGAGTTGCCAGAGGCGATCGAGAAACCAGCCGAACTGCACGGGGTAAAATTTGAACGGGGGTTAGTATCCCAAATTGCCCAAGATGTTGCCGGTCAACCGGGAGCATTACCGTTGTTACAATATGCTTTGAAGGAGTTGTGGCGAGTCTGCATAGAAAAACCCGAATCACCAGAGCCGTTACTGACGAAAAAAGGCTATGACGAAATAGGCGGTGTTCAAGGGGCTTTGGAAAATCGAGCTAATGTGATCTACCAAAGTCTTGGTGATGGCGATCGCACTTTTGTACGCAAGCTGTTTATGGAATTGGTGCAGTTGGGTGAGGGTACGGAGGTAACGCGCCGGCGGGCTGATTGGGATAGACTAAGGGCGATCGGGGATTCTCCAGAGCAGTTAGAGCGGGTAATTGGGCTGTTGGCAGGGGCGCAGCAGCGTTTAATTATTGTGGATGAAAACACGGTGGAAGTGGCTCACGAAGCTCTGTTGTGTCGGTGGAAGTTACTGAGTGATTGGATTGAAGAGGATCAGGAGAATATTCGGATTTCTCGGCGCTTAGAGATAGCTTGTCGGGAGTGGGAAGAAACTTATCGCAAGTCAGATGATGCGCTGTTGACGGGTGCGCGATTGGCGGAGGTTGAGGAGTGGGAGAAGAGGGTGCAGCGGAATTTGACTGAGGATGAGAGGGAGTTTTTGGGGAAAAGTGTTGGTAGGCGCGATCGGGAGATTCAAGCTCAATTAGAACAAGAGCGGCAACTGCGAGAACTTGCCGAAGCTAACGCTAAAGTCGAAGCCGCAAGAGCTGAAGAGGAAAGAGCTAAAACTATAGCTCAGATGGAAAGAGCGCTCGCGGCCGAGGACAAAGCGAATGCAGAAACGGCAAGAGTCCAAGAGGCAGAAGCTAGAGTAAGAGTTCAAAAGCACAGAACGAGGTTAGCGATCGTATCTGGTATCCTTGCCATTTTCACTATGAGCCTTGGGCTATTGGCGAATCAACGCCAATTAGAAATTCACAAACGTGAAAATCAGGTTAAACAACAGAAGATATTGACTGTTTACGCTGTTATAGAGCGGGCTAAAAAACTTTTAGATAACAGCAATCAAATTGATGCCTTGACAACCAGTATCGAAGCGCTGGCTCAAATTAAAGAGCTAGATTTAGAAGACCCATCGATATTAAGCCCAATTAAATCGATCGTCGATAGCGTACAAGAAACTAACCGATTGTTACACCCCTATAAAGTAACAGTTGTAACTTTTAATCCTCAGAGCAAAGCAATAGCATCTGCTACTTCTGACGGAACTATTTGGCTTTGGAGTAAAACAGGCCAACTTCAAACAAAAATTTCAGGATTGTCAGGTCATAAAGCTGTAGTTTGGAGTCTCAGTTTTAGCCCTGACGGTCAAAAGCTAGCCTCTGCTAGTGGCGACAAAACTATAAAAATTTGGAATACAAAAACTGGTAAGTTATTGACAAATATTATCGGTCACAAAGCAGCAGTGTACGATGTTAAATTTAGCCCGGACAGCAATAATGCTGTGTCGGTCAGCGGGGATGGAACTGTAAGGTTATGGGATGTCAAGACTGGTAAATTGGTAAAAAAATTAGACAATAAAGGAAAACTTCTTCGCTTAGATTTTAGCCAGAACGGCTCAAAAGTAGCTTTCGCAGGCAATGATAATAGTGTAAATATTTGGGATTTACAAGACAAGGATTCAAAAACTATTGGCAAGCATGAAATTATAAATGGCTCTCGCCCTAGAATTAGTTATATAACGTTTAATTCGCAAGCTAATTTACTCGCGTCTAGTGACTACAAGGGTTTTATTAAATTGTGGGACGTAGAGAAAAATAAAGTATTGATGACGATTGATACAAAATCTTTTATACATGGACTGGCATTTAGTCCTGATAGTAAAATGCTCGCCTCTGCTGATGGAGAGGCAAATATTAAGTTATGGAAGTTAGGAAATATGCCTAGAGGAGTTTTAACAAAACAACCAGAACCAGAGATTCTGACGGGACATCGCGATGAAGTCGTCTGGGTCACTTTCCTGCCTGCAAAAGGTAACATCAAAATAATGGCATCTGCAAGTGACGATCGAATGGTAAAGATTTGGCGAATAGGAGATAAAAGTAGCTCTCCTAGCACTGTAAACAGTTTACTGGTGTATAGTTGTAATTCTTTAAAAAACTATTTCAATGCACAAAAAAACCCGGGATTAAAAGAAAAAGAAATTAAAAATTTTTGTGAAGATTACTACACAAATTAAAAACATAAGCTAATCTCTAAAAAGAGCTAACATGGAGAATTTTTACAATGGAACTAACGGAAGCCTGTCTAAAAATTATTGGTTCTTCTTTCCCCCGAAGAGAATCTGAAGAATTAACCGTTGAAGAGAGAGTAAAAAAAGATTTGGAATATGTGAAGGAGGTGAAAGATAAATTTAATGAATTAGAAGCGGCAGTCATAAAGAGAACTTCTGACTGTAATGAAAATAGTTCTGATTGGCCAGAATGTCGACTTGCCACTAGAAAAAAGTTAGTAAACATCCTGAGCGTAACAGTTCCTAATGCTTTTTCTAAAAGTTCTTCCGAATCAGAAAAATTAGCAATAATAAAGGAGTATCTCGAAGCAATAAGTAAAGACCCTTCAATAATTGCTCCGCTTCTTGAATAAGTACATGATAGCCTGCAGAAAATAAAGTGGAAGAGGGAAAGAATTGTCACTTTTCTTTCATCGCTCTTCCACTCCCAGTCGCTATACTAAAATCAGCACGCCCAACCATTAAACAGCATGGTACAACAACTCACCCCTGAAACCAAACCAGAAATTATCTACCCAGACAGCGACGGAGAACCAATGGCAGACAACACCAAACAATTCCGATGGATTGTCACTATTAAAGAAAATCTAGAAATCTTGTTTGCCAGCATCCTACTCAAGCTCAAACTGAACAGGAACGGCAGCGTGCAGAGGAAGCGATCGCCCAACTTGAACAAGAACGACAGCGTTATCAAACTTTGCTACAACAAATACAGCAGCAAACCATAGACCCCGACCCTAGTAATTAACAATACGAATCCAACTAAATCAATCTCCCTTAGTCCAGTTTCCCAACTGTCTACTCTCACCCAGTCTTGCGAGAGTCTTAAACCCTATCTACAGCGTTCTAATTTTTAGTCAAAAGTTCGATCGCACTGTTCACTTATCGAAACTGTCCCCTGCTCTCCTGACCGCTTCAGTCGCACTCTCTATGCTTTAAGTTAATCAACCAAAAGATATATTTGACTTAGAGGCACTATGCAGAAACAAATCATACGCCAAAAAGATACTAATGCTTGGATACTTCAGTGCTGGGTTTCTTTTATTGTTGCCCTTTCCGCAACTACTGTAGGTATCATTTATTTACAGGTAGATCCCTGGCAAAAAGCTTTTATGGGTATGGGTTTAACTTTTTCAGTCGGCTCGTCTTTTACTTTAGCAAAAACCATTCGCGATAACAACGAGGCATCAACATTAACTGCCAGAATCGACGAAGCTAGAGTTGAGAAAATTCTCGCTGAGCACCATCCTCTCAAATAAACTTAAATTATACAGTGTATACAAAAAACAGCCCGCGCGGGCTGTTTTTGTTGTTTGAGCCACAGGTTTCAAGCTGTGGATGTGAATTGGGGATTTCAATGGCTACCTTTGAACTTACGATCACGCAACTTATTCTTTTGTCGCTGGCGAATACCGGCCTTAACTGTCGCCATATCCACCGGAAAACCAACGACAGGCATCACCTGATCCTTGCGTTCTTCTTCCAGATTCTTGAGTTCGGTGTAATCAACCCAGTGAATGCAATTCACCGGACAAGTGTCGATCGCCTCAGCAATCAACTCTTCAGAATCCCCGTCTTGTCGAACTACGCGCGATCGACCGTAATCCGGTTCAATATAAAAAGTATTGCGAGCAACGTGAGCGCAGTGCTTGCAGCCAATGCAGGTAATCTCATCAACATAGACACCTTTTTGGCGCAACACGCCGCCCAACTCCGGTTCCAAACCAGAGCGATCGGGCGCATCCCGCAAAAATCCCCCCAACTCCGGCTCTAAACCAGAGCGATCGATTGCTGTATCTATTCCGAGTCCAGAAAGCTCAGACATTTAGACCCCCACAATAGTAAATAAGTCCGCGCAGGCGGACTTTGATGAGACAAGATTGCAAAAATCTCGAAAAATTATTAAGCGCACCAGCGTTGCACCACCAAGCGGAGCGAACCGTCTTGATTTTGCTTTTGCTCAGAAATTTGGAAACCCTGCTTAGCGCTTTCATTCACCACAGTATGGTAAGCGTAGCGCTGAGTCACCTTATTCAGAAAACGGTCTACAGACCAAGCTTGCTGCCAAAACTGCAAGTCAGCCACCAATTCATACTCAGTCCCGTTCCAGCTAAAACCTACGTCGTAGCCGTTTTTTTGCTCAATGACAACCTCAGCGGTGCTGGTTAGGCCGCGATAGCCGCGCACCTCAGTTGGGCCCGACTTCCAGTCGATACCCAAGTCAGTTAAAGCAGCTTCCAAAGAATTCAAATTGCGGATCTGGGTCTTAATTTGGCTAAAGTGTGACATGGTGATTCCAAAAAAATTTAAGTGAACTCAACAAAAAAAATTACCAATCGCTAAAAGCCACTTGGGCCGTCGCTTCGGCTGACTGATGCAGCGCTTGCGCGAAATATTCAGATGTTGACTCTTGGTGAAGCACCACGCCGAGCTGAGCTTCAATTGCAGCCGTTACCTCAGCACAGGAAGCACCGACAATGCCGGTGACGGTTTCCTGTACGCGGCCATCTGGATAGATCACAAACTCTAGTGTTTCCATAATGCGGGCTGACTGAATAGGAATATTGAGAACAGACACCGACACCAGCAAGCCAGGGACGATGCCTCCTGAAGTAGCTTCTTGAGAGTTGGCTGACTGACAAAGCGCTATATCAATTTTGACGAATTGATAGGTTTTGAGTCACAACTTAACAGAACTTATTAATATGTAGAAGCAATACATCAGTTGTATGTAAAGTTTCGCGTAGATCGTGACAGCAGTCAAGTCGGTCGATTTTAGATTTTAGATTTTAGATTTTAGATTTTAGAGGGAGGAGGAAGGAAGAGGGGATGAACCGCAGAGGGCGCAGAGGGCGCAGAGGGCAGAAGGCAGAAGGTAAAAGGCAGAAGGCAAAACGCAAAAATATAAATTCCCCCACTTCCCCTCTAATTCCCTCTGGGGTCTAAAACGTCTCGCAGGCCATCCCCCAAAAGGTTGAAACCAAGAACAGTCAAGGTAATCAGCAAACCGGGAAACAAAATAGTCCAAGGAGAGGAAAGAGCGTATCCGCCCTTAAAAGCATCAGAAAGCATTGTCCCCAACTCAGGAACCGGCGGCTGTGCGCCCAAACCCAAAAAACCCAAACCTGCAGCTTCTAGTGTCGCCGTACCAGTCGAAAGAGTTGCTTGTACAACTAGAGGCGCGAGACTTCCCGGCAAAATGTGGCGAAAAATAATCCGTAAGTCGCTGGCGCCCAAGGCCTTGACAGCCAAAACAAATTCTTGTTCCCGCAGAGACAGCACCATACTGCGAGTTAAGCGGATGTAAATTGGAATTTGCACGAGGCTGACGGCGATAATTACGCTTTGCAGGCTCGGCCCGGTGACGGTAACAACGCCGATCGCCAGTAAAATCGAAGGAAAAGCTAACAAAATATCCGCCAAAGTGCCGATCGCCATTTCCAGCAACCCCCGAAAATACCCGGCCACCAGCCCCAAAAGCGTTCCCACAATTAAACCCGCACCCACAGAAACCAGGCTGACGAGTAAAGATATTCCCAATCCGTGCCACACCCGCACCAACAAATCTCGCCCCAAACTGTCGGTGCCAAACCAATGTTTAGCGCTAGGAGCCACTAAGCGCGACAAATAATCTCGATCGACCGCCGAATCGTAAGGGGAAAGTAGGGTGGCCAACAGTGCCGCGATCGTCAGCGCTACAGTCAAAATTAAGCCGATTT
This sequence comes from Microcoleus sp. B7-D4, assembly GCF_036705125.1. Lineage (NCBI taxonomy): Bacteria > Bacillati > Cyanobacteriota > Cyanophyceae > Oscillatoriales > Microcoleaceae > Microcoleus > Microcoleus sp. B7-D4. Next base: position 36,551 of record NZ_JAUBTT010000008.1, on the reverse strand, counting down.
TCCCCGAAGTCGATCGCCAAAATCGTTGAAAAGCTGCTTGTGGAAATATTAAGTTTTTCTGCAATTTTAGATTTTCCATCGAATGCTGTCACCAAAAAAACTCAGGACTTATTGCCAAACCTTTTAGGACTGAGATAACTGTGGTGCCCATAAACTGATTAATTCATTGACAAGGGCGAGCAATTCAGATACAGACTCATTGGCTTCGGGCGCTTCAAATCCATGAATAAATCGGTTTCTTACGCTTAAAAGTAGCATTGCTCGATCGTACTCTTCGATTGAAATTTCTCCTTGGGAATACATATGTTTGATCAGAGATACAGTTGGAAATCTTTCAATGGGAATAGTAACTTCCTCAGCTCGTCTACGCAGTAGTGCTTCAATTGTTCCCCAAAGTGATAAAAACGAGCCTTCATTTTCTCCTAATGAAATTAGACGTTCACCCTGTATTTTTCTACTAAAAAATTGTTCCCAAGATAATAGATTGACTTCATTGTCTTCGTCTTTCAGTAAAGCATCTTCAGTAATTAACAAGAAACGCCAGCCTGTATTTTTAGAGACTATTTCAGCAATTTCTTTCAACCTGTCTATGGATGTTTGTCTGGCAGAACGTTTGAATTCGATTATGTAACCTTCGGCTTCGTTCTTTTTTACAATCAAATTTGGACGATATGTCCCTAAATCGAAAGGGATCTGTTCGGGTTCAGGGTCAACCAATACTGTATAGCCTTCTTGTCGGTATTTTTCGGCAATTTTAGATACTGATTTGTCGTGTATTAATTTAGCGGTCATAGATAACTCTCTAATGCTTTTGCTGAATTTATTCTAACGTAAACGCACTCGCATCAGATTCGGGTTCATTGCTTCCTTGATTAGTCGGCGGTTGAAACCGCTACTATACAAACAAAGTCCGCCTGCGCGGACTAAGAAATAAGGGAGATATTTAAGACAGATTAAAGGCTAGATTCACTCATGGCTTAGGCAACAGATTATAGACATCACCTGAAAATTCTGCATTTTTGGGGACAACTTCAAAATTGATAGTATATCCCGATGCACCTTTAATATCTAGTGACTCACGTATGGCCTGACCTCGACCAAAAACCAAATCTTTTCGGATAATACCATCCACGTAAATTTTGACAGATACACGAGTTAAATTAGAGTTGTCAGGTAAACCATAAGCTAGTTTTATTTCACCTGAGTTGTTGATGATTTTACAGGCAAAAGATTTGGGTCTCGATGCCGAAAGTTGAAAATAACTACTCGGTTGTTCAGTGCGCTTAGCAACACTAATTAGGTTATCATAGTCATAGTCATTGTTACCATTCCTAGACACATCTTCGCATTTAACTTCGGTAGTTGTAGCAGTAGGTGTTGGAGGCACGGAAGAAGGAGATGAAGATGAAGATGGAGATGGAAGTGAAGATGGAGATTGTGAAGTTGGAGATGAAGCCTCAATTATTGGTTGACCAGATTTGGTGAATCGAATAATTCTGGTTATGCTTTGATCGTTTTCGAGGTTGATAGTAAAATTTTGAGTTGGATAACCTACCTTACTCAAATTAACACGAACATCTCCTTTGGTGGGAATCCTGAGTTTGACATAACCATTATTATCGGTATACTGAGTTTCTGGTGGACCTTTAGCGGTGAATATAATTTTTACATCAGCTAAATATTCTCCCGCTTCACTTTGTGTATACAGTTCAATATTTTGTCGTTGTTCCGAACATAGAGCGGCAGTTTTATCTATACTACATCTAAATTCTGGAACGGTAGCAGCCGTAGCAACAAATGCAAAAAAAGCAATAGGAGTACCTAAAATAAAGCCCCATTTAGTGTAATTAATTGTCCGAGTAGTTGGGCTCATAAATGTTTTTTATCTTGAGTGAAGTGACAACCTACATAAATATCCACGCCACTAAACATTGGGAAACCGGAAAATTTATAAATATCTTGATTAAAGTGATTTTTTAGGATTTGCACTGATTTCCCGATCGCCCCCGACAATATCCCCAGCAACCATCAGCCGTGGGCTCAATCTAAAATCTAAAATCTAAAATCTAAAATCGGAAGACCCTTTAAGATATAGAGAACAAGATCAATTTAAAAGCACAATGACATCAACCCTACTCAAAACCTCAGCTCGATCGCCCCTCAACGCCCCAACAATCCGCCATTTCCCCAACGGCCTCACCGTTATAGCCGAACACTTGCCGGTCGATGCTGTTAACCTCAGCGTGTGGCTCAATTTAGGCTCAGCCGTCGAACCAGACGACATTAACGGCATGGCTCACTTTTTAGAACACATGATTTTTAAGGGAACTCCCAGCATTCCCAGTGGCGAATTTGAGCGCGCGATCGAGCAACGCGGCGCTGTCACCAATGCTGCCACCAGCCAAGATTACACTAACTATTACATCACCACAGCTCCTAAAGATTTTGCCGAACTAGCTCCCCTGCAAGTCGATGTGTTGCTCAACGCCAGCATTCCCGACGACGCCTTCGATCGCGAAAGGCTGGTAGTGTTAGAAGAAATTAGACGATCGGAAGACAATCCCCGCCGCCGCACCTATCAGCGATCGATGGAATTAGCGTTTGAAGTCCTGCCCTACAAGCGACCGGTACTCGGCCCGACTGCGGTAATCGAACAGTTGACAGCGCAACAAATGCGGGATTTCCACAGCAGCAGATATCACCCAGGGGCCATGACAGCCGTAGCTGTAGGCAATTTGCCAGTAGATCAACTAATAGAAATTGTCGCAGACAGTTTTGCAGCAAAAAGTACAGCACAAAACAACAAAATAAATGTGCCTGCTGTCAGCAACTTTCACCCTGAGCCCCAAATCCTGAACTACGGTCAAGAATCGCCCTTTACAGAAACAGTCCGCCGCGAATTTGTAGACTCTGCCCTTCAGCAAGCCCGACTGATCGTGATGTGGCGAGTGCCAGGTTTCATGGAAATGTCCGAAACTTATGCCCTGGACGTTTTGGCGACAATTTTGGGACACGGCCGCACAACTCGCTTGGTGCAGGATTTGCGCGAAGAAAAAGGGCTAGTGTCGTCAATTTCGGTCAGCAACATGACTCAGCGACTCGGCGGCGTATTCTCAATTTCTGCTCAACTACCGACAGAAAACTTGGCTGCAGTGGAAGCAGCCATCGTCCAACACATCCGCACTCTCCAAACCGAACTGGTGACAGATGCCGAAATTTCCCGCATCCGCACTCAAGTAGCAAATCGGTTTATCTTTGGTAACGAAACTCCGAGCGATCGAGCAAGTTTGTACGGTTACTATCAGTCGATGGTAGGAGATATCGCTCCCGCCCTCAACTATTCCGCCTGCATCCAAGCTCAGACTGCCGAGGATCTCCGAGAAGCCGCTGTCAAATATCTGTCTCCCGACGCAATGGGTGTTGTGGTAATTCGCCCCGACTAAGCATAAATCGGACTTCGCCTCAACAGGGCAATTCTGCTATCCTTCTGCTTTTGAGGCATCCAACGGCATTCGGAATTCGGTAGAAACAATGTCAACGCGCACCAGGGATTTTTAGTCAATAGTGCGTGAAATTCGATCGGCTCTCGCCTTGAAGGTTTTGTATCCAATAATTAGTATGAAGCCTTTAAGGTACGGGCGATCGGTAAAATTACCGTAATTTTATGAGACGATAAACTGGGAATTATTGACGAGCCAGCAATTTAGTCTAGGAAAACCGGGTTTATTGGCGATCGTAATTCTAAAATCTAAAATCTAAAATCTAAAATCGATTGAGCGGAAAAATTACCGTAATTTTATGAGACGATAAACAGGGTATTATTGACAATCGAGCAATTTGGTATGGGGCCACCGGATTTATCTGCGGTCGTAATTCTAAAATCTAAAATCTAAAATCTAAAATCGATTGACAGGGGCACGCACGCAAGCATGAAATTACAAAACTTTCTCAACTCAAACATTAGGTACGATGCCAAAGCAATCGCTGCAGACGACGAACTCAGTGGCCAAATTCAAAGCCGCCTCATTGACCTAGGTTTACTGAAGCCTCCTGTAGACGGAATTTTTGGCCCTCTCTCTACCGCCACCCTCCACCGATTTCAAACTCTGATGAAGTGCGGCGAAGCGGGTTTTTTGGGAGCAGTCACAGCCAAAAAGCTGATCGAAACCAAACCAGAGGACATTCCCACACAGCCCCTGATCCTGAAAACGCTCAGAGACACCATTTTTAAATCAAAACCGGTCGCGTCTTCTCAACTTCAGGACTCAGAAAAACAAGTAATACCAGCCGGAAAAGAGTTGGAGATCCTGGCTTTTGCTCCGGCTCGCGGTCACATCCGAGTTGCTCTCCGCAACGAGTCTTTCAAAGGTTCAGGGGTTTGGTATGTTTTCGGAGGACACGCTCAAATTACTCAAGACAGCATTCTGCTTTTTCCGAAACCGAATCCCCCAACTGTCAGGCTGGGCATTCCTTATCTATCGCAAATGGATAACTTCAACAATCCTACAGGTTCTTGCAATGTAACTTCATTAGCGATGTGTATGGACTTTTTGAGGGTGCCACGGCGCAAACAAACCGGGCAATATGAAGACGAACTTTACGAATATGCGATCGCCAAAGGTTACAGTCGCTGGGACCCCTACGATTTAGCAAAGATTGTTAGAGATTACGGCGCTCAAGATTTCTTTACCGAGAATGCAACTATTGATGACGTTCAAGATTGGCTAGCCAGCGGAAATCCCGCTGTCATCCACGGATACTTCACGTCTTTCGGTCACATTATAGTTGCATCAGGCTACGACAGCGAGGGATTCTTCGTCCACGATCCCTATGGCGAGTGGTTCCGAACAGGCTACGATACAAGTGTCAGCGGTGCTTACTTGCACTATACTTACCGCTTAATCCGCAGCCTCTGTATACCTGACGGGCATTTTTGGGTTCATTTTATCTCTAAGTAGTAATTTGTTAGTAGTTAGTGGTTATTGGTTATTGGTTATTGGTAATAACTAACCAATAGTTAACAGTTGACTCTCAGCAAGGTCGGACACGGCCTTGCCCATTGGTATCAACTTCAGCCGAAATATCGATCGGGCCCCAAATACCGCCAGGGGTTTAAACCCCTGGCTCATAGCGAAAGTCCTCTAAAAGAGGACTGAATAATTCATTAGACTTCTCCCGAAATTAGATTTTAGCTTAGGCTTGACTTGGGTTTCAAGTTCTTTTTTGGAGATGTCTATTAGTCCTCTTTTAGAGGACTTCAGCTTTGAGGCAGGGGTTTAAACCCCTGCCGGACTGCGGGTATTACTATTAATTTTCATGCTCAAATCCAACCAAGTCGATCGCGTAATCGGAGCACTGGTAGAAATATAGTCCACTCCGGTTTCGGCTACGCTTCTAATTGTTTCTAAAGTAACATTGCCGGAAGCTTCAATTTTGACCCGATCGCTCTTTTGGCGAATTATTGCCACAGCCTGCCGCATCAAATCACAGGACATATTATCTAACATGATAATATCGGCTTTGTGCTGCAAAGCTGTTTCTACTTCGGCGAGAGTTTCGGTTTCGACTTCGATAGTCAGCGGATAGGGGATAGAATTGCGGATTAGGGCGATCGCCTCTGCAATTCCCCCAGCCGCCGCAATGTGATTGTCTTTAATCATCACCGCGTCATCTAATCCCATCCGGTGATTGCAAGCACCGCCGACTTGAGTTGCGTATTTTTCCAACAATCTCAATCCGGGCGTTGTCTTGCGCGTATCCACTAATTGCACTGGCAAATCGGCAATTTTGTCAACATATTTCTGAGTCAAAGTAGCGATGCCGCTCAAACGCATTGCCAAGTTTAATGCTACTCTTTCTCCGGTTAGCAGCGCATCGAAATTGCCGGAAATCTCGGCAATTACTTCTCCTTTTTCGCACAGTTTCCCTTCTGGTACTTGGGGGATGAAACTGAGGCTGCTGTCTAAAAGTTTAAATGTGCGATCGGCAATTGGCAATCCGGCAATGACTCCCGCTTCTTTGACTATCCATTTAGCAGTACCCTGGATGCTGTTTGCGGGAAATAAGGCCGATGTTGTGCGATCGCCCCTACCGATATCTTCTAGTAGCCAGTTGTGCAATAGGGAGTCTAAAACTATCCAAGGCGGTAATATTGCTGTCATGTTTTTGTTGGTTGTTATATCAAGATCATATCTACTAGGAAGAATAGTCGATCGGGTAATTTTAGGCAAGTTGCAAAATGATGATTGTGTTAGTGCGGGGGCGATTCTACTAGATTAGGACTTACGCATGGGGGTCCAGAAACCGGGTTTTTTAGCGAATCTGCGGGCGGGAACGCTCTTTTCGTAAAAAAACCCGGTTTCTTTGGTTCGAGTGCGTCCAGAAATCTAAATAATGGGGTATTCTGTGGCTGACTTTGGGTGTGGGTGCTTTAATGGAGTAGATGGGTATCGATCGCGAGCAGAAACCATGATACAGCCAGTCATTTTAGAAAAATTAGCAGAACTCCCTGAGTCACTTCAGACAGAAGTGCTTCATTACATTGAGTTTTTGATAGAAAAGCAGGCTAAAAACTCCACTCAAAAAAAGCCGACAAAGAAGCGTTTAGTTGCCGGAACAATGAAAGGAATGTTTGTTCTACCGCTACCTGATGACTTTGATGAGCCACTTAGGGAAACTTAACTTACAAAACTCATTATCGGAGTTAGAGGAAGTATTGCAACAACATAGTTAATGAATGAATGGCATTCAATGTATAGTGAGGTTAGGTGTTGGTGCTATAATGATAGGGATGACTTTACTAAGGAACACAGAAATCAAAGTGGCGATTGAAAAATACAAAGACCAGACTATTGCAGCCGGATTTTGGGTTGCTTTAACGCTTCGTGAGGGCACAGCGCCTCTCCGTAGTTATGTAGGCGAAGTGCAAGCCGTTGATGGTAATGGTATTCGATTGACATTGATAGATTGGATTAGCCTTACCATGTCAGGTTCTGACTTGTTCGTTCCGTGGTCAAACATCGAAGCAGCCTTAATTGCAACGCCGGAACACAATCCAGAGATGTTTGTTGAGCAAGCGAAGGCGTGGCAAAACTCTGTTTCAAGCAAGACAAGCGGGAAATAGAAGTAACCAACCACAGCAAAAATAAGCTCACCTGAACTCCTACAAATTCGCTCGTCGTTGCTCCTCGCTGCACTTCAGGCAGCGAAGAACAAAAAAATCTGGGAATTGCATTTGCTACAGGAACATTCGCCGGTACTGCAACTGTTTTAGCTGCTTGGACTGCTGCAAGTGCTTTGGGAGTAACGGGTACATTATCGGGTGCTGCTGCTATCACTACCACCATCTCGGCTCTTGGTGGACTCAGTTTAATCACCGCCGGTCCAGCTTTTGTTGCATCGGGTACAGCATTTGTGATTTGGTTATTTCTCAAAAGTGGAAAGACACGGGATTCATCGGTGCTGCACCAGTTAGAAACTCGAACCTACACCTATACTGAAAATACCGTTCCGGGTGATTTTGGAGAATTTATTCAAAAGAATGTACGCGATAAATACAAATCGGATAATAGTTTTTCCGCTCCTAATATTCCCTTAGATAAACTATCAAATGCGCTGTCTGCATGGCTATCTGTTTACCCAGATGAAAAGGTAATCGCTTTGATAGACACCAGTGGTTTCTTGACAAATGCGGGGGTCGTTGGGAGCATCTCATATTTGTAAAAAAACTTCTTCTAGCTCCCTCCTTCTTCCTCTTTCCTACTGCCTTCTGCCTCCTGCCTCCTGCCTCAAAACTCCAATTTCTAGCTTGGCTGAAAAAGTGAGATGCTCCCGGGTCGTTTTTACTGACGGACGGCTTCTCTGGACAAACAAATCGAGCGATTACAAAGATTTAGCAAGATTTTTAAAGACGGAAATAAAATTATGCTCACTGCTCTGTGACGATAAGCAGAAGAAGGAGTTGTCTGAGTTGAAAAAGGTAGTTGAGATTTTATCTGACGAGAAGTACGCTACGAATTTATCTAATTTACAAGATTTAGTAGCTATCACCTCTAATGATGAGAAGTTAGGCGAACTTGTTTCTAATGATAAGTAGAAAAACCAATCTTCTCAATTAAAATATGCAGTAGATATTTTATCTAACGAGAAATACAGTAAGAACTTGTCTAAGTTGAAAGATGTTGTAAATATCTTATCTAATGGACAAGATTTAGTAAAAAATTCCCCGGCGCAATTAGTGTCCCAGCTATCTGACGAGCAATATAGGAAGGACTTGTCTAATTTGAAAGAGGTAGTAGGTATGTTCTATAATGAATCTGACAAGGAGAATTTGAGTCAATTGCTTCGAGAAATTGGTCTGAGATATAGCACAGTTTAGGCCGTAACTTTTGCCCGCGATTCGGACTATGAAGAAGGCGGAAGGCGATCGCCCACTATTGACTGCTAAAATTAAGGGCGATCGCTGGTTATGATTGTATTAAAATATGGTTCGATTCCCCCGCCATTCTAGCTTATTTGAAAACAGTCATTAAAACATCACATAACCATCATGCAAACCAAAACGATCGCAATTCGCGTTAATGCTGAGGTTGCCAGAATCTTTGAGGCTGCTTCTGAGGAAGAGCGTCGTAAATTGGAGGCATTACTTAGCCTGAAACTTAGTGATGCAATTCGATGCAAAAGACCCCTAGAGGAGGTAATGAGTGAGATTAGTCGGAATGCTCAAGCGCGAGGATTGACCCCAGAAATTTTGGATTCAATTCTTTGATCGGTAGCTCCTACTCAACAAGTAGCAGCTCGCACTTAAAGAAACAAACTCATATCAACTTGGAAAAAATCAGCTAATTTTCTGGCTTCATCTATTTCGATCGCCCTTCTGCTAACAAAAACTTTATCAACCTCTGTTTCCGTTCCCAAAACAGGAATCAAATCAGATTTCTCCAAATTTCTCGCATCCATTAAATGTTGCAACATTGAAGCAGCATTTCCTGCCGGAATCGGATAATTTTCAGATTCAAATTTTTCAATCAGCGTTATCAAAAGCTCCAGAAATAGCTCTTCCTCCAGCGATCGCATAGGGCGGTGTTCCAGTTCGCAAGCGAGAGCGATCGCGGCCTCGTTTTCTGCTTCATTTGCGATCGGTTTTGGTTGATACCGAACAAGTAAATCTGTATAAGATTTTGCATCAAAAGTACGGATCATTTTTCCACTCATCCTTACTTAGATTGACACAGGTAGCGATTGCTTTCCCTATTTAAGCTACAGTAAAAGCTATATTTTCTAGCACTACATTAGGTACATTTCCACTACCTAAAACCTGTGTAGCCTCTAAAACTTCTATCCCTACCAATAACTCATTTTCCCCAATATTTAAAGTAATTTCGTCAGTTAACTGTAAAGTGCGACACTGATGCTTACCTTCTACAAGTCTAATGTAGAGAGCATCAATTTCGGAATCATAACTAATCTTCCTAAACTTTTACCTCAAAAATAGAATGTATACTACAATAGAGTTAGTGAATCAGGTTTCGTAGTCAGGAACCCAACTCTAAAGAGATTGGGCTTGCAAGAGAAATCAAGTAAGCCATTCTGACCAGCCTAAGACCTTCGAGGTCTACGTTATTTAGGTCACGACACCCTGTGGATGCGACGCTAGTCCCCTGCCCTGTCGCTAGTAGTTAAACAGTTTCAAGGTCACTGAGACAGTGCTGCTAGCCTAACAAGCCCTGATAACATTGGCGAAGCGAACATTACCCCGCAAGGGAGGCTCCACAAGAGCAACATTATGCGTACAGGGTTACAAGGTTTGAGACGATAACTGTCTCGTCGAAAGTGCATTACAAAAGTACACCGAACTAAGTAACTCCAAGGCGGTAATGACAAGAAAGATTCAAGGCGATTGAAACCGCTCGTGTCGTTTCCCTCTCAGGTCTAAAGACTCTGAGTTTCCCACTTACCGAGTTTTTTTATGAAGTACCCACTGCATACAGTTTCCAAGCCAGTCTCAGGTAGCGAAGTTCAAAAACTTGCTCATGCGCTTAAGACTGGCGGTTATGTTGCAAATGAAGCTGCTTTAGCTTTAGCTAAACGGATTGCCGCTCGTCGCCATCGTCGGACAACTGCCAATGCCGCCAAGTAGTAAGTTTGCGGGAGTTGATTTTTCCGATCTGCCTGTCGAGCATTTAACCTCCGAGCTTACCATTTCTGGTCAGGGGTTTCGTTGTCTGCGGGGTGAGTTTGTCACCTACTGGCGACAAGGACGCATTCAGCGAGATATAGATGCTCGTATCAGTCAATGCTGGATTTTACGCTGTGAAGACAGTTTGGCAGGTTACATCACCCTACTCACAGATAAACTGGAATTAGCCGAACAAATCCTGCTTGACGAAGGCGTTCAGTACCAGTCGTTTCCAGCTATCAAGATTGGTTTACTAGCGGTAGATAGACGTGCGAAAGGAGCCGGTCGCCGTCTAGTTGAATGGGCAGTAGAGTACGTTGCAGCGGAGATTTCACCTACAGTTGGCGTGCGCTTTATGACCGTTGACGCACTTTACGACCCGGATACTACTCCTCCCTATGACGCATCTGGCTTTTACGAGAAGTTTGGTTTTCAATTTGTCGATCCTAATGAGTCTTTACCATCATCAGTGCCTTATCGTACAATGTATCTCGATCTCAAGCCATTGATCGATCTATTGAGTATCCAAGATAACGACTAATAACTCACCCAAAAACTAAAGCCCTTTTCCGTTGTTGCGGGAAAAGAGCTTTAATTTATTATTAACCTGGCACTGAGCTATTTTACCGGGCAGTGACCCGCCGAGTATCTTCGCCATAGCAACGTTTAACAACCGAGTTCGGGATGGATCGGAGTGGTTCCATTACATCATAAGCACCAGGAAAGCTTTGAAAACTTTTAATCCTGTGTCTGCGTTTAGCTTAATGTTAAGCTTGATGCGCTGCATCTCTTTCGCTCGACTTAATTACTGTATCAAGTTTTCCCCGGTCTGTCAACCCCAAAGTCAAAAGTTTTTTTCGATCGCCCGAAACAGCCTCCAATAGCCGAGTTTGACGTATTATTTGCCAGTGTTGCCGATCGACCTTTAACTCACAAATCCAAAAAAGCCGCCTCGGTTCCCTGTTCTGTGGGAATCTTCCCGTCCTTCACAAACCACGCCACGACCTGCTTAACTGTTAATTGTTCGATCGCCCTTTCAGATTCTGTCGCAATTTGCCTCTCATCCCGCAAAGACGCCACCACCCTATTCGTAAAAAAGTTTTCACAACTCGCATCAAGTTCGATCGACCCTAAATCTGCTGCTGGCCCAGAATATTGAGATTTCTACAAAGGGCCCAAGACTTGCTGTGGTGTAGATGCCTAATCACTCCCCAAAAAACTAAAGCCCTTTTCCGTTGTTGCGGGAAAAGAGCTTTAATTTATTATTAACCTGGCACTGAGCTATTTTACCGGGCAGTGACCCGCCGAGTATCTTCGCCATAGCAACGTTTAACAACCGAGTTCGGGATGGATCGGAGTGGTTCCATTACATCATAAGCACCAGGAAAGCTTTGAAAACTTTTAATCCTGTGTCTGCGTTTAGCTTAATGTTAAGCTTGATGCGCTGCATCTTTTTCGCTCGACTTAATTACCTTATCAACTTTTCCTTTGTCTGTCAACCCTTTTGTCAAAAGTTTTTTTCGATCGCCCGAAACCGCTGGAATTATCGGGGTTTGAGGCCGGGTTTGGGCGTGCGACCGATCGACCTTTAACTCACAAATCAAAAAACGCCGCCTCGGTTCCCTGTTCTGTGGGAATCTTCCCGTCCTTCACAAACCACGCCACGACCTGCTTAACTGTTAATTGTTCGATCGCCCCTCCCGATTCTGTCGCCATTTGCCTCAACGGCCGCAAAGACGCAATTACCCTATTCGTAAAAAAGTTTTCAAAACTAGCATCAAGTTCTATCGACCACAAATCTGCTGCTGACCCAGAATATTGAGATTTCTACAAAGCGCCCAAGACTTGCTGTGGTGTAGATGCCTAAGAACTCACCAAAAAACTAAAGCCCTTTTCCGTTGTTGCGGGAAAAGAGCTTTAATTTATTATTAACCTGGCACTGAGCTATTTTACCGGGCAGTGACCCGCCGAGTATCTTCGCCATAGCAACGTTTAACAACCGAGTTCGGGATGGATCGGAGTGGTTCCATTACATCATAAGCACCAGGAAAGCTTTGAAAACTTTTAATCCTGTGTCTGCGTTAAGCTTGAGCTAAGTTTGATGCGCTGCATCTCTTTCGCTCGACTTAATTACCTTATCAAGTTTTCCCCTGTCTGTCAACCCCTTTGGCAAAACTTTTTTTCCATCGCCCGAAACCCCCCCCAATAGTCGAGTTTGACGTATTATTTGCCAGTGGGGCCGATCGACCTTTAACTCACAAGTCCAAAAACGCCGCCTCGGTTCCCTGTTCTCTGCGAATCTTCCCGTCCTTCACAAACCACGCCACGACCTGCTTAACTGTTAATTGTTCGATCGGGCTTTCAGATTCTGTCGCAATTTGCCTCAACGGCCGCAAAGACGCAATTACCAAATTCGTAAAAAAGTTTTCAAAACTAGCATCAAGTTCGATCGATCCTTTAATACTCTCATCATTCTTAATCCAATCCATCACCTGCCCATTAGTCACCTCAGCCACCGGCTTCCCAGTCTCCCCAGCAATTTGCTTGAGCACCCTCAAAGCATAAATTGCCACCCGCGCCGAAAACTTTTCCTTCGACGACAGCAGCGCCATATCAACTTCGGCACACTCTTCCGGCTTTAAAAAATCTGCTAGCGGTTCCATATATTAAAAATTAGTAATTGCTAATCGGTAATGGGTAATCCGTGACATCCGTGACATCCGTGACATCCCTTACACTCATCCGTTGTCGAACTTCCATGCGTGACATCCGTTACATCCGTTACAAAATCCGTTGCCGAACTTCTTCCTTCCTCCTTGCAATCAAATAACCGCAGCGGTGTTCCCCATTAATAATCCAGTGAGTCCGCTCCACAGTACAGTCCGGCAACACCCCCGCAAACATTTCCAACTCATTACCGCAGACACTCGGAAAAGTTTCAGCAACATTAGAAATCGCGCAGTTGTGTTCCATCAACACAAATCGATCGCCCTTCCCAGCGCGATCGCAGATCCCAACCTCTACCGATTCTACAGGATAACACTCAGCCATATAGCCTTCAGCCCTGCGGAGTTCCATTAACTTAGTCACCCGCTCTTCCAGCGAACCCGCACCCACCAGCCGCCGATACTCCGTCGCCTTGCGCTGCCACTGTTTTTGCAAGATAGTAATCACTTGCTCGCGGCCGACGGTTTCCGCCAACGTATCCAGAAAAGAGACAGCAAAATCACCGTAACGATTCGGGAATCGATCGCGCCCCTGACTGGTAAGCTCATAAATGTGCTGCGGCCGCCCCATCCCAGCCTGAACCGACTGATACTGAATCAGCCCCTCCGCTTCCAAATCCTTCAAGTGACGGCGAATCGCCTGCGGACTGATATCCAAAGACTCCGCCAACTCAATAGCCGTCCCCTGCCCCCCCTTGAGCAAATATTGCAGGATGTCTTGTTTCGTGGAAGTCTGCTGAGTAGTCTCCATCATCTTCACAAAAAATTATTAATTTGACTTTGACAATATCACTATTGTTAATGTAGCTTAAAATATAGTAAAGCAACAAATCTGTTGTTTAACTTCCCAGAGCAGTCCAGCAGAACTCGCTCAAGCCCTGACAGGCATTGCCCCGTCTGCCATCCAGAGAGCATTATCTAGAACACTGAACACGCAAAATAATGAGTTCTACCACAGTCAAAACCTTAGTCAACCAGCCGTATAAATACGGTTTCGTCACCGACATCGAGTCAGACACCATCCCCCGCGGCTTGAGCGAAGATGTAGTCCGCCTGATTTCCGCCAAGAAAAACGAACCGGAATTCATGCTGCAATTCCGCCTCAAAGCATACCGGAAGTGGTTGACAATGACCGAGCCCACCTGGCCCCACGTCAACTATCCCGCGATCGACTACCAACAAATTATCTACTATTCCGCCCCCAAACAAAAGCCCAAAAAGCTCAACAGTTTGGACGAAGTAGACCCGACACTGCTAGAAACCTTCGAGAAACTCGGCATTCCCCTCTCCGAACAGAAGCGGCTGGGAAATGTCGCCGTCGATGCCGTTTTCGACAGCGTTTCAATTGCCACAACATTTAGAGAAAAGTTAGCCAAAGATGGTGTTATTTTCTGTTCCATTTCAGAAGCCGTCAAAGATTATCCCGAATTAATAGAAAAATATCTCGGCAGCGTCGTACCAGTCGGCGATAACTTTTTCGCAGCCCTCAACTCCGCCGTATTCAGCGACGGTTCCTTTGTTTACATTCCCAAAGGGGTCAAATGCCCAATGGAATTGTCAACCTATTTCCGCATCAACAACGGAGATTCCGGCCAGTTCGAGCGCACACTAATTGTGGCTGAAGAAAACAGTTCTGTGTCTTACCTAGAAGGCTGCACCGCGCCGATGTTTGACACCAATCAACTGCACGCCGCCGTCGTGGAATTGGTAACAATGGACAATGCCGATATCAAATACTCCACAGTGCAAAACTGGTACGCTGGCGACGCCAACGGCAAAGGCGGCATTTACAACTTTGTGACGAAACGGGGTTTGTGTCAAGGAGTCAATTCTAAGATTTCTTGGACACAAGTAGAAACCGGTTCAGCGATTACTTGGAAATATCCCAGTTGCGTGTTAGTCGGCGACAACTCGGTGGGCGAATTCTACTCGGTAGCGTTGACAAATAACAAGCAGCAAGCTGACACCGGCACAAAAATGATCCACATTGGTAAAAATACTCGCAGCACGATTATCTCTAAGGGAATTTCGGCGGGTAATTCATCCAACAGCTATCGCGGTTTGGTGAAAATGGGGCCTAACTCTAAAGGCTCTCGTAATTACTCTCAGTGCGATTCCATGCTGATTGGCGACAACGCTCAAGCGAATACTTTCCCTTATATTCAAGTGCAGAACCACACTGCTAAAGTCGAACACGAAGCTTCTACTTCTAAGATTGGGGAAGAGCAATTGTTCTTCTTCGCACAGCGGGGAATTTCCGCAGAAAATGCTATTTCGATGATGATTAGCGGTTTCTGTAAAGATGTTTTCAATCAGTTACCAATGGAATTTGCGGCGGAAGCTGATAAGCTGTTGAGTCTGAAGCTGGAAGGAAGTGTCGGATAATTTTCGCGGGCAATAAACCCTTCCAGGCCAAGTCCATCGGTGACAACTTAAGCTCCCCGTCCGCCAGGAAATGAATTCCTTGGCTAATAGCTAAACTCCTCTAAACAGGACTAATGAGTTTAAAAATTTTCTTCTCAGTCCTCTTCAGAGGACTTTAGCTTTGAGACAGGGAATTCATTCCCTGGCGGACTATCGGTTTAACGTTAAATTGTCACCAATGGGTACAGCCTAGGAACGAGAAGAAAAAACTGTAAAGTGCATTGAGGCAAAGGACAAAAATAGATGATTGTTGAAAATAGTCAAGTGGTGCTATCCGTCCGCGATTTAACTGCGAATGTGGAAGATACCCAAATCCTTAAGGGTTTGAATCTGGAAATTAAATCGGGTGAAATTCACGCGATTATGGGCCCGAACGGTTCTGGAAAAAGCACTTTATCCAAGATATTGGCGGGTCATCCTGCTTATACAGTAACAGGCGGAGAAGTGACATTTCTTGGTCAAAATTTGCTGGAATTAGCGCCGGAAGAACGCTCTTTGGCTGGCGTGTTCCTAGCTTTCCAATATCCTTTAGAAATTCCCGGCGTTAGCAATCTGGATTTCTTGCGCGTGGCTTACAATGCTCACCGCAAACATCGCGGCTTGGAAGAATTGGATGCTTTTGATTTCCAAGATTTAATCGAGGACAAGCTGGATATTGTCAAGATGAATGATTCTTTTTTAGGCCGCAGCGTAAATGAGGGTTTTTCCGGCGGCGAGAAAAAGCGGAATGAAATTTTGCAAATGGCTTTGTTGGAACCGAAATTAGCTATTTTGGACGAGACTGATTCGGGTTTGGATATCGATGCTCTCAAGATTGTCGCTGGCGGTGTGAATCAGTTGTCAAATGCTGAAAATTCGATGTTGGTGATTACTCACTATCAGCGGTTGCTGAATTACATTATTCCTGATTTTATTCACGTCATGGAAGCCGGTAGAATTATCTTGACTGGCCCGAAAGAGTTGGCGCTGGAATTGGAAGAGCGCGGTTATGACTGGGTTGTGGAAGAGGAAGCAGCAGGAGTAGGCGCGCGATGATGAATACGCAAGTTGCTAGTAGGGAAATGTTTTTGACTGATTTGGTGAATCAGTGCAGCAAGTTGGAGGCTGCTAATAGCAAAAGTGCGGCTTACGGGTTGCAGGATTTGCGGGCTGTGGCGACGGAATACGTGCTTTCTTCGAGTTTTCCGACGGTGAGGGATGAGGAATGGCGCTTTACTGATTTGTCGCCGGTGTTGCAAATTCCTTTTCATATACCCCAGAGCAATCAGTCAAAAGTTAAGCTGGCTGATATCATTATGCCAGTGAAAAACCGGGATGATTTACCATTAAGATTGGTATTTGTCAACGGTTTTTATGCGCCGGATTTGTCAACGGTGGAGTCGTTGGTTTTGCCGAATTTGCCGATCGACTTTTACGCAGGTAATCTATCGAATGTACCTGAAAAATATCAAGGGCGCATCAGCGATGTTTTGAGCAAGCACAGACAGCAAACCGAGGTGTTTACCGCGCTGAATACTGCGGGTTTGGCGGATTCTGCGGTGGTGTTCGTGCCGGCCAATATGTCGATCGACCTTCCGATTCACTTGCTGTTCCTGACAGCGCCCGGTGCATCTCCCACGATGTCCCAGCCGCACTGCTTGGTCATAGCTGAGCCTGGAAGCAATGTGACGCTGATTGAGGATTACGCAACTATCGGTAATGTACCAGCCTTTACTAATGCTGTAACGGATGTTATTGTCGGCGAAAACGCTACTGTGAACCACGTTCGGCTGCAGCGGGAAGGTGGGGAGGTTGTTCATATCGGCAAAAGTGCGATCGAACAATCTCGTAATAGCCGTTACACTTGTCATGCTATCAGCTTGGGAGGCAAAATATCGCGGCACAATTTAGAAGTTTTTCAGCGCGGCGAAGCCACTGAAACAACTTTAAACGGCTTAACCGTAGCCTTTGGCGAACAGTTATCAGACACTCACAGTGTAATCGATTTCAATCACCCCCACGGTACAAGCCGCCAACTGCACAAGTGCATTATCGGCAACAAAGCTCGTGCTGTATTTAACGGCAAAGTTTTCGTTCGCAAAGCCGCCCAATTGACAGATGCCGGACAATTGAGCCGGAATTTGTTGTTGTCGCCAAGAGCTCGCGTAGACACAAAACCGCAGTTGGAAATTGTCGCCGACAACGTTAAATGTTCCCACGGTGCAACTGTCAGTCAATTAGAAGATGATGAGCTTTTTTACTTGCAAAGTCGCGGTTTGGATTTAGAAAGAAGCCGCTATTTGCTAATCGATGCTTTTGCGGCGGAAATGCTCAATCAATTACCGATTCTTGGGGTGGCGAAAATGCTTTCAACCTGCATGGCTATCCAAGGATAAAGGAATTAGCAACAGACGGGAGGGTGTTTTATTACCTTTGCAATCAAAGCCGGAGATCCCCCTAAATCCCCCTTAAGAAGGGGGACTTTGAGAATACTCTTGTCCCTCCCTGGATAAGAGGGACTTTGAGAATACTCTTGTCCCCCCCTTAATAAGGGGGGTTAGGGGGTATCTCCGGGTTTCAGAATACGCCTTATAAGCGAGTTCCACAACAATACTAACTTCAAAAAATATGACACTTATTCAAGAAAAAACACTTGCATCAAAAGTTCGCGGCGACTTCCCTATTTTGAATGAAAAAGTTAACGGTAAACCGCTAGTTTATTTAGACAATGCAGCTACTTCTCAAAAACCCCTAGCTGTGCTCAACGCTTGGCGTGATTACTACGGACAATACAATGCAAACGTCCACCGTGGTGCCCACACTCTCAGCGCCAAAGCGACTGATGCTTACGAAGGTGCGAGAGACAAAGTTGCTGCGTTTGTAAATGCGGCGTCGCGGCAAGAAATTGTTTACACTCGCAACGCCACCGAAGCGATTAATTTGGTTGCTTATTCTTGGGGTTTGAGCAATTTGCAAGCCGGAGATGAAATAATCCTGTCGGTGATGGAACACCACAGCAATCTCGTTCCCTGGCAAATGATGGCTCAAAGAACCGGTGCGGTGCTGAAGTTTGTCGAGTTAACGGAAACTAACGAGTTTGACTTGGAACAGTTTAAAACCCTGATTTCCCCTAAAACTAAATTGGTGTCAACCGTTCACGTTTCTAATACTTTGGGCTGCATCAGTCCTGTCAAAGAAATCTGCAAAATTGCCCACAGTTTCGGCGCAAGAGTTTTAATTGATGCTTGCCAAAGCGTGCCGCACATGATAGTAGATGTGCAAGCAATAGATTGCGATTGGCTGGTTGCTTCCGGTCACAAAATGTGCGCTCCGACTGGCATCGGTTTTCTGTACGGTAAGCTGGACTTGCTGAGAGAAATGCCTCCGTTTTTCGGCGGCGGCGAGATGATTGCTGACGTGTTTCTCGATTATTCCACCTATGCCGATTTGCCGCACAAATTTGAGGCCGGCACCCCTGCAATCGGCGAGGCGATCGCCCTTGGTGCAGCAATCGATTATCTTAGTAACATTGGCATGGATAAGATTCACGCTTGCGAAGCAGAATTGAATGCTTATATGTTCCAACAATTGCGGCAAATTCCCGAAATCAAAATTTACGGGCCGCAACCAGACAGCAACGGCGAAGGTAGGGCTGCATTAGCGGCATTTACAGCCGGAGAAATTCACCCTCAAGACTTGTCTACCATGTTAGATCAGGAGGGAGTCGCGATTCGTTCCGGGCATCACTGCACGCAAGCTTTGCACCGCTATTTGAACGTTTCATCTACTGCCAGAGCGAGTTTGTATTTTTACAATACTCGCGAAGAGATTGATGTGTTTGTGAAAGCGTTGAAAGAGACGATCGACTTTTTTGGTGGGATTATGGGATAATTTGGTGGGTGATGGTGCGCGGGTAGAAATTGAGAAGCGATCGCCCTTTTTTTGACCGCAGATGCAGGCAGATGAACACGGATGAACGCGGATGAAGAAGAGAGCGATCTCACCCCAAATATAATCAGGCGATAATGTTTGTGTTAAACCTATCAGCAGAAAATTGGGTGGGCAACCAGGATGAAGGTGACTTAATAGAAAGTCCTACTTGGAGTCAAATAGAACAAGCCATCCGCGAGTTAAATGGGAAAACTAAAACTTTAGTTACCTTGGGTGCAGATGACGAGTGTTATATGAGCATTGGTGGCGGCGAATCCGGCAAATATATTGTTAACGTAACTTTTGATAACGTTAGCTTCCACAATTTAGTAGATCCATCAAAACCAGATGCAATAGAAAAGCTAGTTATCGGCGGACAAGAAGGTAATTATTCCGCCCGGATGTGTGTAAATTTAGAGACGGCACTGTTGGCAGCTCAAACATTTACAGTATCAGGACAACTTCAAATATCACTGTCTTGGGAAGAAGAGAAAGAATTAGCGGTGTCATCAAATAAGATTTAACACAACCTAAGTGAAGTGCGATCGCTCTTTCTTCATCCGCGTTCATCAGCGTCTATCCGCCTGCATCTGCGGTTCAAAAAAAGAACCCCCTTTTTGATAGTATCTGGGCCTGTGGTAAAATAAAACTAGAGTTTTCTCAGCTCAAGGAGATTTTGAGATGATTGCTACTACTTCAAGTTTAGCCGAACAAAGAACACTGCTAGAAAACATTAGCTGGCAGACCTTTGAAACGTTGCTCAAAGAAATAGGCGATAAGCGAGGTTATCGCATAGCTTACGATGAAGGGAGACTGGAAATTATGGCGCCACTATTTGAACATGAGAACTACAAAAGCAATTTCGGTAATTTCATCCTGGCTTTAGCAGAAGAACTCGACATTGAAATTAAAAGTGCTGGCTCAACTACTCTCAAACTCAAAAATGCCAAAAAAGGCATAGAACCAGATAACTGTTATTATATCCAAAATGAAGCAGCAGTTAGAGGCAGGCAAGAACTAGATTTAGAAACTGCCCCACCGCCCGACTTAGCAATTGAAATAGATATTACCAGCAGTTCAGTTGATAAGTTTGCCATTTACTCCGCACTTCGCGTCCCGGAACTCTGGCTATATAACGGGCGCGTTTTGAAATTTTATCAGTTGGTAGAAACTGAATATATTGAGCGCGACTTTAGTATTGCTTTTCCCTTTGTATCGGTAGCAGAAATGGCTGGGTTTTTCAGTCGCACTCAAACGATAGGAGAAATTGCTTTGCTGAAATCCTTTAGAACTTGGGTGAAAGGGAAAATATAATATTCTCTAGCAAGGTGCGCCGTGCACACCCTACATAATTAGGTGCTGCGCCCAAGACTATTAAAACTCCCTAATTTCAGGATGGATAAACTGATAACCCGCCGCCTTAATCTTTTGATTCGACACCCTAGCATTATAAGGCCGCACGCTAGGACTTCCATCCCAAGAAACTTTAGGCAAATTATTAGCTTCAAAAATGCGATCGAGCAATTCACCACTGGATAGCGACACATCCCCGACTAAATTGTAAATTCCCTGCAATCGATTTTCCAAAGCAAAAGTTAACCCCCCAACAATATCATCTCGATGCACCCAATTAGTAGCATCTTCCCCCCTACCGGGACGAGTGCTCCCAGCCCAGCCTCCAAAGATTTTAACTAATTCTCGCCCAGGCCCATAAATTCCTCCCAAACGGAGAATGCAGACGTGAAGATTGGGACTAGATGCTGCTAATAAAATCCGTTCTGTTTCTGCGAGAATTTCACCGTTTGGATTAGCCGGCGCGACTGGTGATTCTTCATTTACAAATTCACCTTGGCGATCACCATACACAGAATAAGTACCCGTATAAATAACCTGCTTTACTGTCGGTATCTGCTGTAAAACCGATACTAAAGTTGTCGCAGTATCTATATAACTTTCCCGATAAGTATGAGGATTTCGGGCACCGACGCACAGCATAACAGCATCTTGTTCTTGCAGTACAGCCGTCATTGCCTCTTTGTCATTTCCTTTGAGCACGGCTACCCGCTGCGCGACACCCTCCAACTCAACTACTCGCGTCGCCGTGGTAGTTGTCGCCGTCACGGTACAATCTGATTTGCCGCGTAAATGTTTGGCTGTCGCAGTACCCACATAGCCACAGCCGACGATCGCAACTTTCATAAAAAATTCTCCATTGTGTCATGTTCTCTCAAATTATTGCCGGTTTCTGAAATCATGGCGCGCTGAGTTTTGTGGTAAAATGCAAAGCGTCGTTATCAATCGGAGTAGCATCGTGTCCGAGAGAGATATTTTTGCCACATCCTCAGAAAGCGAACTTTTAGCTTTTTATGGTTCTTTGTTTGCGATCGCAGCCGCCGATGGTTCCATTGATATTGACGAACTAGATTTGTTGTTTAAAACCATAAATTTAGACAAATTTTCTGACTCTGCAAAGACTCAAATCCAATCCTACACAGCCAGTCCCCCATCACTGGGCGACTGTTTGCAAACACTCAGCCAGTCAGAAGAACCGCTGCGTTTGGGAGTCATGTATTTTTTAATTAACATTGCTGGGGCAAATAAGACGCTGCATCCCGCAGAAAGCGAGGCTATCCAATCCGCAAAAAAACTGCTGGCGGTTTCCGACGTGCAAATCCCAGCCATGCAGGAATTTATCGCAGACATGAAACAAATACAGGAGGCTGCCCCTAATAAAAATCAGGTTTCAGCCTCCTTCAATTCTGCTGTTTCCCAGCTTAAAACTAAGGGTATTCCTCTCGATTTTATCGACCGAAGAGGAACCACAACAAACCTCAGCAACCCCAAAGTTAACTATTCAGATGAAACTTTTTGGACTAAACTTAAAAACTTTGCTTTAACCGCAGGAAGAGAAGTAGTTGAAAAAGCTTTGATTCTCTACTATACGGCTCAGAACCCCAACGTGCCGGCTTGGGCAAAAGGAGTTGTAGTTGGAGCTTTGACCTATTTTATCTCTCCTGTTGATGCCATTCCCGATGTATTAGTTGGTATCGGATTTACGGACGATTTGGGAGTATTGCTGGCGGCAATAGCTACTGTTTCAGTATACATTAATGCTGATACTAAAGAACAAGCCAAACAAAAAATGAAAGATTGGTTTGGCTAATAATATTAGAAGTCATTAGTCATTAGTCATTAGTCATTAGTCAGTAGTCAGTAGTCAGTAGTCAGTAGTCAGTAGTCATTAGTCAGTAGTCATTAGGAATAATTACCAATTACCAATTACCAATTACCGATTACCAATTACCACTTACCAATTACCGAGTTCAGTCTTTAATCGGCTTGCCATCTCGATTGACAATACGGCTTTCACCATCCTTAGCCGTGACATTTTCATAAACCCCTTCATCCCGCTTCACGTACTTGCTGAACCCCTGATTTTTATAATCGGTGTCCGATGTCGGCTTCATCAACCTCGGAGCGCTCAGCAGTCGGCGTACCGGAGCATCTGCGGGAGTCTCCCCGGGTTCGCGCTTAGCCAACTCGCACAGTTGGCCCCAAGTCGAAACTTCCAGGTTCATGCTGTGCCAAACTTCTAACTGCTGGTTGTTTTCGGGACACAAATAATCGTATACAGGCATACTAAGAATCTCGTTTGCAACTACTAAAATTACTAATTGCACGGTTATTGAGAATATTATAGCTCAACATTACTAATAATTCAACCCCAAAAATCAAACTTTACTATTTTTAACGATTGTTGAAACCTTAAATCAGCTATATTATTAACCCAGTGTGCTTGCTCCCGGATGCGATCGAGACAAAGCCCAAAAGTACGCTACCCTGAAATCCTCTGACTCGATCGAACGATCGCACGATCGACGGCTAGCAAATGCCCGCAAGACTTCCCTCAATGCCGTCACAGGATCGATCGTCATTTTCAGACTGTACGCCAATCACAGATTCTAAGTTTCAATTTTATTTATTTACTCACCAGCGAGGATTTACCGATGAGCGATTTCAAAGTTACCCCAGAAGTAGAGCTGAACACAGCTCAAATGTTAGAGCGATACCAACTGCAAGATGAGACAAATCTGCGGCGTTGGGCAAAACTGCACGGCATTAACAGCACTCGCGGTTTCTTCTATCCCAGTGAAGTAGATTTGATGGATCACGCTCACCACCATCTCTACAATTTGGGAATGAGCATTGCCGATTACCAAAGCCTTTTAGACCGGCGCCGCACCCATTCCCAGACACCGGGCGACCAAAATAAAACAGTAGCAAGTCAAGTTGCTGACGAAGCATACGATGCCATAGAAACGCTGACAGATCAGTATGCTGAAGCTATAGATTTAATGGGAGAACGTATAGCAGACCATTTCATAGATGAACTCGATTTATCTGTGATGCGACACCTTTCTCAAAAAGTGAAAGACCGCCGCACTCTCAACGGTCAAGCTAAAAAGCCTAACCGTTTTCTCCAAGTAATTAAAGCCGTGTTGCAACCGAGCAGCGAAAATACGCTTCTGGTTCCCAAAAAAGAGGATGACTCTAGTTTAGAATTAGAACAGCATCATCGGCTCGGCTAGCAGCCGATTTTTGTGAAAGACTAAGAGACTTTTTGTAAAATTTACTGCTCAAATTTACTGAAAAGCACACCCGAACCCTCCCCTTTTCAAGGGGAGGGAGCAAGAGTCAGTCGATTTTAGATTTTAGATTTTAGATTTTAGAATTGAAGCATTGAAGCATTGACCCCACAGATAAATTGGGGGGGCAAGTTTCATCGGATACAGGTTTTTTATTTCTGGGTTCTGAGTCTGCGAAGGAATGAATCACGTGGCGGGTATCCTGGATGCTTTCGGTCACATTTTTTATATTATGAAGGGGAACTGAAGAGAATAAATTAACGTTTCCCAGAAATCTAAATAACTTTTAAACTGATGTTGGGTTTTGCGAATCAGCCAAACCTAATATAACTGGGGACAGATGGCGCGATCGCCCAAATTAGAGATAATATCTGCAGAATTGAACCTGTCAACCTCGCCCAAGGTAAAAAAATGATTAAATCCTGGATGGTAATTGGAGGCGTCGCCTTTGTAGTAGCTTTAGCTGCTAGCTTAATCCCGCCCAGGGACATCCAATGGTTCAACCGCTTGCAGCGTCCGAGATGGCTAGTATTTGAAAGAGCAATTCCCCTAATTTGGACAGTAATTTTTATTTGTGCAGCTTGGTCAGCAGTGATTGTCTGGGAAAAACAACCAGGAACTCAGGAGACTTGGCTGAGAATGGGTTTGTACCTGCTTTTAGAAATAGTAACTATGTCTTACACGTCGGTTATGTGCAAAGTTAGGAGCCTAAAAGTCGGCACAATAATCGGCGGAACGGGCGCTATTTTAAGCGTAATCCTAGCTTTAACTGTGTTGCCAGTTTCCGAGCCAGCCGCCCTGTTATTACTACCTTACATACTTTGGAGTCCGATCGGCACTTACACCACTTGGGTAATGATGCACCTCAATCCGGCGGATGTTTAGCCTCTCATGGAATTAGTCATTTTAATGGGATTGCAAGCATCGGGAAAAAGCACATTTTTTCGCGACTATTTAGCGGCCACGCACGTTTTGGTCAGCAAAGATTTAATGCCAAACAATAAAAATAAATCACGCCGACAAATTCAATTAATTGAAGATGCACTGCAAGCAGGTCATTCAGTCGCTGTTGATAATACCAATCCCGAAGTTCTCGATCGCAAGCCGCTGATTGATATGGGTCGCACTTATAATGCCAAAATCATCGGTTACTACTTTGAATCAATAGTCAGCGACTGTTTAGCTCGAAATCAAAAGCGATCGGGCAAATCTCAAGTTCCAGACATAGCAATTTATGCTACTATAAAAAAAATGGTATTGCCCAGTTACGGCGAAGGGTTTGAACGGCTGTTTTGGACCCGCATAGCAGAAAACTTAACCTTTGAAGTAAAAACCTGGCCTGCAGAGGAAGTTATTCATGGACAATCAGACATTTGAAAAAAAAATGCGCGAGCTTGAATATTTTCACAGCCTGCGTTTATTGCCGGGAACTCACACAGTAATTCGCGCCGACGGTCGCAGTTTTTCAAAATTTACTTCCTCCAGTTTTGATAAGCCTTTCGACTTAAAATTCCACGAATTAATGGTGGAAACTGCCAAAGCGCTCCTGTCAGAACTAGACGGCATTTACGCTTATACCGAAAGTGACGAAATCTCAGTTTTGTTTCCTCCAGATTGGGATTTATTTGACCGCAGCTTAGAAAAAATTGTCTCTATTTCTGCCAGTATTGCCAGTGCAACTTTCACTCGCGCCGCCCAAACAGCAGTCAGTTTTGACAGCCGCATTTGTTCTGCAGCCAACAAATCGCAAGTAGTAGATTATTTTCTATGGCGCCAAGCAGATGCAGCGCGCTGCGCTTTGAATGGCTGGAGTTATTGGATGCTGCGAAAAAATGGCGAAACGGGTGAAAATGCAGCAGTTATATTAGAGAAACAATCGGTGGCTTTCAAAAACGAATTGCTGTTTCAAAACGGAATTAACTTTAACGAACTGCCGGCTTGGCAGCGCCGGGGAACGGGAGTGTATTGGGAAAAATACGATAAACCAGGTTATAACCCGATCGAAAACAAAGAAGTTGTGGCAGTGCGGCGGCGACTCAAAGTTGATGAAGATTTGCCCATGAAAGAGGAATACAAAGAATTTATTTACCAATTTTTAAATGTTGGCGATTAACGATTAAGGATCTCTTGTCAAATCCGCTGGCAATTGATGAATTCTTAGTTTGTTTTAACTCACATCTTGCAGCATTCTCAAGAACAGGCAAGATGCCTGTTCCACAAGAAAATTCACTCTTTGTGGAACAGGCATCTTGCCTGTTCATAAAAGGCTTATTGACAATGGTGCAAGATGTGAGTTTTAACCGAATGCAAGCTGTGAGACGGGGGTTTAAACCCCCGCCCAATGTCGGGCAAACCAGTTAACCTAGCGATTGCCAGAGCTGGTAGGAGGCTCAGTTTCCGGCGGTTCAGGAGGGGGAGATTCAGACTCAGGAGGGTTCAGCGACTCCTCCCAAACTTTGATTTGCGATCGAGCTTGCTCAAAAGCCCGAGTACCCGAAGGAATTTTCTTCAAAGTCGCGATCGCCCCAGCCAGATCCGACGACGACTCTTCCACACCCAGCGCCAAAATCCGCTGACTCCACTCATCAATCGCCTCACTCGCCTGCCACCGGAGCGAACTCGACTCCGGCACCTGACTTGCCAGCGCAATTGCCGTTTGCAAAGCGTCAGCAGTCCCGGATCTGGCCGTCTGACGGGCGCTCTGCAAACCTTGCTCGCCCTGAAATTGAGCCTCCCAAGTCCGAATGTTCGATCGAGCTTCCTCATAAAGCACCCGTCCCGATCGAATCCGGCGGGCCATCTCAATTGCCCCCGCCAAATTGCCGCCCGCCGCTAGCTGCTGAGCTCTATCCAAAAACGGCTGGTCAACAAGCCGCTGTCTCCTCTCGATCCAAGCTTGAATTTTGGTTTGAGCTTCCACGTAAAGCGCCCTACCTCTAGCGATCCGAGAAGCTTGAGCAACGGCCGCTTCCAGAGCATTCGGATCGCCCGTACTCGCCAAATCGTTCGCTCTTTGCAAATACGGACTGTCTTCCAGCAGCTCGATTTGACGGCTCAAAGTGGTAATTTGACGGCGAGCTTCCGAAGCGCGGGGATTTGATTCCGGGACTGTTTGCAATTGCGCGATTGCAGCCCTCAAATCATTGACCCCACCCGGCGCCGCCAGCCTGCTTGCCATATCCAAAACTTTCACATCAGCCATTTCTTGTTGCCAGCGGCCGACTAAATCTTGAGCTTGCTTGTATAAAGGGCGGCCGGACTTCAACTTTTGAGCAATCTCGATCGCCTTGGAGAAACCCTCAACAGAGCCAGTCAAAGCCTGAGAAGTAGCATTCGCCAACTCATTAAAATCTTGTACTTGTTCCCTTAAATTTGCCGACTCAGGAATCTTGTTTGCGATCGCGATCGCCTCCTGCCAATCCCCTGCCTGCAAGCGTTTTTGCGCGATCTCCATAATTTTCTTGCTAAATTCCGCGATCGCCTTATTGGCAGCTTGATACAAATAACTGTTTTGATCAATTCCCTCAGCCAGCTTAATCCCCGTCACCAGATTGTCGAGACCTCCCTCGGAGGCTTTATTCCGGGCTTTTACCAACTTATTGCCCTCAGCCCGAGTCGTCTGAATTAGCTTAGTCAATTCCTCGTACTTAGCCGATTCCCAGAAAGTATTTCCCAAATCCAAAAGCAGAGTAGCTTGGCGGAAAGCCAGCGGCCACTCTTCCTGACGCAAGTGGTCTTCAGCCGTGCGGTAAATTTTCTCTGCATCGCTCCATATCGACTGCCACTTTTCAATCTGCTTTTCCACCTTCGGGTAAGCGGGAACGTTTTGAGGAACCTTACGAGCGAGCGCAATCGCCTCCTCCAGCTTTCCTTCTTGGAAACTAGCATTTCCCAGCCTGAGAATATCCTCCGACCACCGATCGATTTGAGTGTTAATTCTCGGCCGCAGCGGATGGTCTTGTGGCAAAGCATTCACTAATTCGATCGCCCTGAGCAAATCATCCGCCGTCCGCTTGCTTGCTGCTTCTTGAGCGCAAAAAAAGCGATCGTTAGCAGAAGCCGTCGGCCAAAAAATCTTTGAGCAATTGGACTGCGAGGTCAGGTTGAGCAAAGAGGCAATTGCCACAAACCCCATACCCACCGATAGCATCAAACTCAGCGCCAGCCAAAACTGCCACTTATTCGACCAGTTCCGCCACAACGGATTGTGTTCCCCCGGCGGCTGCGAGTTTTCCCCAGACAAATTCGGCGGTAGTTCCAGATGCCCTCCCGGCAGTTTTCCCGAAGTAACCAACTCTCGGAGCTCTTTAAGTCGTTGGGCCCGGTTTTTCCTTGCTGGTAAGCGCACCAGCGACGAAGTATCCTTTGTTGACTCCAAGGATTCTGATGCAGACCAACGGCCTGATGTTTTGCGATCTTGACTCATATCCTCACCACAAACAACAACCAGCCTGTCTTAATTATTTCAAAACAGCGATCGCTGCTATTGACTGCTCTATAGAATGTATTCATAAAAAAACTCGGTAAGTGGGAAACGAGCGCGACTTCAGTCCTGAGAGGAAAACGACTCGGCGATTTCAATCGCCTTGAGTCTTTCCCCTTTCGGGTTGGAGGGGTATGGTTGCCCCTCCGATGAGGTATGGTTGCCTCAGTCTCCCTTGCGGGGTAATGTTCGCCTCGACCTGGTTATAAAGGCTTGTTAGACCTGCGACACTGTTTCAGTGACTTTAAAACTGTTTAATCGCAGGTGACAGAGCCCAAAACTGGCGGATCATTCGCCGGTGTCGTGACCTAAATAACGTCTCCTCTTGCGAGGGGTCTGGTCAGCATAGCTTGCTCGATTTCTCTTACAAGCTCAGTAGCTTTAGCCCGCTCGTTACTGACCACTTTTAAATACTCGTGCAGGCGAAAGACTAAAAGAGCCGATCGCCAAACCGCAAAAATCAAAATTTTGTGATTAGGTAATTGATAATGCGTAATTGGCAATTGGTCAAGGCCGTCATCCCTAACTCGCACTCAATAGAGCCAATTACACATTATCCTCTCAAGAACCGGAGTTTGATCGCAAATCGCCGATGAGTTCCGCAAGTTGGTCGCTATTAGCTTTGTAAACCTCGTTGCAGAAATGGCACGTAGCCTCAGCCCCCCCATCTTTTTCAATCATGTCTTGGAGTTCCGCTTCGCCCAACATTTTCAGAGCTCCCAAAACTCGATCGAACGAACAGCCACAGTCAAAGCGCACCATCTGAGTTTCCGGGAAAATTTCCAGCCCCATATCTCCCAGTAACTCTTCGAGAATCTGGTGCAGCGTTTTGCCCGATCGCAGCAGTGGCGTAAAGCCCGACAATTGAGCAACTCTAGATTCTAAAGTTTGCACCAATTTTTCGTCCGTTGCAGCCTTCGGCAGAACCTGCAACAGCACACCCCCAGACGCTTCTACCCCGCCCGCCCCCACAAACACCCCCAAAACCAGAGCCGAAGGCGTTTGCTCCGAGGTTGCCAAATAGTGAGTCAGATCGTCGCCAATTTCGCCGGAAACCAATTCTACCGTACTGGAATAAGGGAAGCCGTATCCAACGTCCCGCACCACGTACAAATAACCGTCACCTATTGCCCCGCCGACATCGAGTTTGCCTTTAGCATTGGGTGGCAATTCCACTTCGGGATTGTCCACATAACCTCGAACCGTTCCATCCAGTCCCGCATCAATCAGAAGCCCGCCCAGCGGCCCATCTCCTTTGATGCGAATGTTGACTCTCGATTCGGGCCGCTTCATGCTGGAGGCGAGTAACAGTCCCGCCGACATCGTGCGGCCGAGGGCGGCTGTAGCCACGTAGGAGAGCTTATGCCGCTGTCTTGCTTCTTCGGTGAGGCGGGTGGAAATGACGGCTACAGCGCGAATTCCGCCCTCTGCGGCTGTAGCGCGAATTAATTGATCGGCCATGAAAAACCTTACTTTGTCTTTTAATACCTTCTTGAACTATTTTAGAAGTTCTTGAAGGTTGTGGCAGCAGATAGCAGCAGTTGAGTCGGCGGGCCTGGGAGTGCGATCGAACTTGTTTTAACTATCAAAGCAATAATATTACATTTCGCAATTTATGTTTATAAAATTTAAAAAAATTTTTGAACAAATAAAACTCCCAGCCGTGTATGCTTTGCTACATAGAAAGACAAAAAGAGTAGATTTACAGAATTTCGCGCATTGATTTGTAGCGTCAGTTTTTATCCAAACGGATCTGCATTTATCTGCGCCTGTATGCGGTATTTTTTTACTTTTCAGTTAAATTTTCGATGGCGATTTTGGTTAACTGCTAAAAGGTTGTGAGGAGATATGAATAATTTTCAAGACGTTTTGTTGCCTCTGCAAAAGCCATTTGAAATTAATTCATAATTAACGGAAACCAGTTTATTCACGTCAGGAAAGTTACTAAATTCAAGCAATATTGCCGACACTTCCAACAGCATTGCCGTCCCAGTTTCACAATCATCCACTATCAATTTTTTAACATCACCAAAAGTTGAAGATGGCAATAGTTTTGAACAATTTTTAACACAACCGCAACTCTTGGGGGCAGCCCCAAATGCCTCGTCCTCAGCCTCCGCAAGCAGCGACATCTTAACCGGCGAAAAAGTAGAAACACAAGCTAGCCGCACCGTTTGGAGCCAACTCCACGGCGCATCCACCCCCGAACGGCAGGCAAAAAATAGCACCTTGCCAGCCGGAGTTTTCCAAGTCGGTGCTAGCGGACAAGTCAGTGCAGACTACCTGTTCGATGGAGGATACTACCAAGGGGAGCTGGCCATTTTCAGCCTCACGGGAATGGAAAACTTAATTCCCGGTTCGGAAGCCTTCCTGCTAGAGGCATCCCGCAGAGCTCTTACCAATTCCACCCTAGGTCACGTTGTCATCCGCGACTCTACCGAAGGCGCAAAATTCAGCGGCTCAATGCCAGGAGACTATAATTGGGGTTCCGGGCCCTACACCGGCCTCAAAACCTTCACCATGACACCGGGGGACACCTTCGCGGTTATGGTGATTCCCAACGGCACAATACAAATATCTTATGCCAATCAATGGCTGTGGGAACTCTTCCCCGAACACCGTCCTTTATTCTCCGTCCCCTCAACTAATCCCAGCTTCAGCAGCTACCAGCTAGCACTCAGCGACGTTACAGGTACGGGCAATACCTTTGCCATTGAAGACGTGCCCGTGGCCCAAGCAGACGGCGACTACAACGACATCATCTTCAGCTTTATCGGCGCCACCGGCAGCGCCACCCCACTCGATACCGCCATCAACCCAGCCAGAGAATGGCGCACCACCCCTCTGGGACAGCAAATTATCAGCTACGCTAACAGCTTAGTTCCCAACGATACAGCAGCGCCCGCAATTTCCGCCACCTTAACCAACGACACTGGAACATCAAATAGCGATCGCATTACCTCCAATCCCACCATCGGCGGTACGGTCACCGACAGCAGCAGCATAGCCAGCTTCCGTGCCGGTTTCGACGACACTCCCATTGCCGAATTCGCCGACATCACCCCCCTCCTCAACAGCAGCGGCAGCTTCACTCTGGGCCGCACCCAACTCGAAACCATCCGCCGCAACCCCCTCAGAGATGGCATCCACACCCTCCGCCTCATAGCCACCGACTCCCGTGGCAACACATCAAACACTTTGGGCCTCAACTTCACCCTCGACACCGCCGCACCCCAAACCACCCTGCTGACGCCAATTTCCGGAGGCAACCACAGCAGTACAGCCCGACTCATCGGTACGGCAACCGACACCGGGACAAATCTGTCCAACCTGCAATACTCCGTCGATGGCGGCAGCCTTAATACCCTGAACCCAGACACCAGCGGTAAGTTCGACGACTCGCCTCCGAACTCGCCCCTAGCTACCGGCAGCCACACTGCGGTTCTAGAAGCAACAGACACCAGCGGCAACAAAACATCTCAAAACATCAACTTCCAAGTCACTAACAGCTTTACCGTCGCCCCCCCACAAACAACAGGTTGGGCAGCAGCATCAACAGACACTGTACTCCTGGCCGAACGCAACAGCAAACTCGTCCAAGCCGTAGTACCCGTGCAATTAGGGCAAACCACAGGCAGCCGCACCCTGCGGTTCCAACTGGCAGCCGACTTCGACAAAACAGATACAGTTTCAGCAATTGAAGACTTGTTCCAAATTTACCTCGTTTCCCCAAACGACCCCAACCAAACCCTACTAGACGGAGGTACACTCGGAACCCCGCTATTTTCCCTAGCCGGCAGCAAAGCCGAATTCGTACCCGGACGAGTGCGGTACAGCGGTGACACCGTAGAAATCGATTTGAGCAGTTTGAACAACAGCAGCAGCGGTAATCTGCTGTTCAGACTAACCGACAGCGACACCGATACCGGCAGTACCGTAGAAGTCAAGAACCTCACCAACACCGTCGATGAAGAAGGTACCGCCAGCCCAGTCTTTCTGCCAGCGCAGAACAAAACCGCCAGCGGTGGCAGCCTCGATACCGACAACCTGACAGCGGCCCCTGATTTAAAAGTAAATTTCAGTCAGGTACAGTTTGACCCCGCCACCGGCAACTACAAAGCATCAGTACAGGTACAAAATACAGGCAGCCCCGTCAGCCGCAGCGTAGCAGTAGTTTTCCCCGATTTGCCAGCCGGAGTAACCCTGCAAAATCCCGACGGTACCGACAGCAGCGGCAAACCCTACATCAATTTGCGCGGTGCTATTCCTGCTGGGGGATTGGATACTGGGGCTATTTCAGATGCTGTAGAATTAGTCATCAGCAATCCCAACTTTCAGAAATTTTCCCTCACGGCTACCGCCATTGCCGGTGCCGCCAATCAAGCGCCAAACTTGGCTGCAATCGAGTCCATCGACGTTAAAATCGGAGAAACTTTCAAGCTGCCCCTCACCGCAACCGACTCCGACGGCGACCCCATTAGCTTTGCCATCAAATCGTCCACTCCTCTACCCACGGGGAAAATCACCGGCAACGGCACCCTAGAAATTTCTCCCACTCCCGAAGAAATCGGAACCTACAACTTTACGGTAGTCGCTAGCGACGGAGTTTTAGAAACTTCTCGACCTGTTACAGTTAACGTTACCCCTTCGACTGCCGGCCTCACTCGCATTTCAGGAGTAATTCAAAACACCAACCAGCAACCCTTAGAAGGTGTGTTGGTGGGACTCGGCGCCTTGCGGGCAATAACAGCAGCCGACGGTTCCTTTGAAATTCTGCGGCTGGAATTTCCCAATTTGGCGGAGCTCGGACTTCCCGAATTAGTGCCGCCAGACACCCTGCTAATTTACGGCGACGGCATTACAGGCGAAGACAACTACCCCTACATTGCCGAAAAACTGCCGTTGTTATTGGAACACGAAGTTTACTCCAACGTCAACAACGTCATCTCTCGTCCGATTTACCTGCCGCCGATCGACACCGCCAACGGCAAAAACATCAACCCAGCCGCCGACACCACTGTCACCACCGCAGCGATTCCCAAAGCATCCGTATTTGTCAAAGCCGGTTCCCTCCAAGATGCTGAAGGCAACCCCTACACCGAAAACCTCAGCATCACCGAAGTTCCCACAGAATTAACCCCCGCCGCCCTGCCGCCCAACCTGCATACCGACTTGGTAGTCACCATTCAGCCGGGGGATATGGTGTTTACCACTCCAGCCCCCCTCTCTTTGCCCAACCGCGCCGGATACTCCGCGGGTACGACAATGGACTTGTGGTCGATTAACCCCACCACAGGCTTCTTCGACAATGTAGGCACCGGTAAAGTCACTGCTGACGGGAGTGCAATAGAAACTGTTTCAGGCGGCATCCGCAACAGCAGTTGGCACTTCTTCGCCCCCCCAGCACCTTCGCCCAGAAATCCGGGTCAAGACCCCCGCAATCCCAAAGACAAGTGCAACGAATGCAAAGCAAAAGGCGGCTTAACCTCTTCCGTAGAAATGCACTCCGGGGCAGTCATCGAAACACACGACCTCGTACCTTACCAGTCAATGGGAGAAACCCGCAGCTTAACTCTAACCTACGATTCTCTCAGAGCAGACCCCAGACCCATCGTCCATTTCGGCTACAATAACGCCCCCGCCGATGCCGCGCAAAAATTAGTTGCTAAATTAACCGTAGATGCAGGCAAATTCAAATATCAAATACCCGGATATTCCGGCAACCAATACAGTTTAACCGGAGGCGAACACTTCTGGTCAATGCCCTCTAATGGAGGTCCCATCGACGCAGCGTTGCAAGTCGATATGAGTGCCTTGCCTTCGGGTCAGTACGACTATACTATTAACAGCGGCATCCGCCGATTTACGGGTACTATTTTTGCGGGTTCTTCAACTGACACGAAGGATAAGTTAGTTTCAGTCAACACAATTAACAGTCCTTTCGGCAGCGGTTGGGGAATAGCTGGATGGCAGGAATTAGTAGAAAATTCCGACTCTTCATTATTGTTAATTGACGGTGACGGCAGCGAATTGGTATTTGACAAATCCACAGCAGCAGGCGGAGGCTACGTATCTCCTTCAGGGGATTTCTCTAAATTAGAGAAACTGGCAGACGGCACGTTTACCCGCACCTTAACTGACAAAACTGTTTACAGTTTCAATACCGCCAAGCGTCTGGTTTCGGTTAAAGAAGCCAACGGCGACGAAACCAAATATACTTACAATTCATCCGGTGAGTTGTCCCAAATCATCGACGTAGCTGGGTTGATTACCAAGTTGACCTATGCAAACGGTAAAGTAAGTCAAATAGAAGACCCGGCTGGACGGTTGACGAAGTTAGAATACGACGGTGCCGGCAACTTGCAAAAGATTGTTGACCCCGATACCAAAGCGCGGACGTTTAGCTACGACAGCGAACGTCACATCACAAAAGAAGTAGACAAACGAGGATTTTCCGAACAAACATTATACGACTTTGCAGGTAGAGCAACGGGAGGAATTCGTAAAGACGGTTCGCAGTTGCAGGTGGCACCAGTACAGGTACAAGGACTTTATCGGAAGGAGGATACAACTAATCCTTTGAATGCGCCTGTAGCTCAACCTTTAAGTACAGTAATAGAGGCAAGTTATGCTGATGGTAGCGGTGGGGTAGTTACTCAGATTCTCGACCAAACAGGTCAAGTTGTTTCGGCAAAAGATGGAGGGGGAAATAAACCTACCTTTGAGCGAAATCAGAATTTCTTAGTGACGAAAAAGACTGACGCGCGGGGCAATACTACCTCTTACGAGTACGATGCTAAAGGAAATGTGAAAAGCATTTCTGATTCGCTTTCCGGTACGCCTCAAACACCCCCAAATAACAACGACGGTCAGTTGTTTGGGCCGAGAAATTATATAAACGCGAATGCTAGGGTTATTGCAGTAGGAGATGTCAACGATAACAGCACTGTTGATATTGTTACTGCTGGTTATGGCAACAGTGTATCAGTGTTGTTGGGTAACGGCGATGGCACTTTTGGCGTCAGAGATTACACTGTAAGCGACAGCCCAAACTCCATAGCTTTAGGGGATTTGAATGGCGATCTCAATTTAGATATCATTACTGTCAGTTCTTTTGGTGGTACTACTCCTAATGCAGGCCGGGTGTCAGTATTGTTGGGCGATGGTTCGGGCAATTTTACCCCTCAAGCTAATAATTATCCCGTAGCTTCTGGTGCTTTATCCGTAGCTGTGGGAGACGTAAATAAAGATGGTGAAAATGATGTCGTTACTGCTAATAATTCTAGCACCAATAGCTTGTCCGTGCTGTTGGGGAATGGCAATGGTACTTTGGCCACCAGCACGAATATCGCACTGAATTCGTCGCCAGAATTTGTAACTTTGAACGATCTAAATAAAGATGGAAATTTAGATATCATTGCCGCCAGCCCTTCTAGCGACACTAATCCTGCTAGCGGTAGGGTGTCAGTATTGTTGGGAAATGGCAGCGGTACTTTTGCCGCCCAAAGTAATTACTCCGTGAATGTTGGGGCGGTATCTGTAGCTGTGGGAGATTTGAATGGGGATGGCAATAATGACATCATTACTGCAAACAAACGTGACTCGAACGTTTCTGCATCTTTAAACAATGACGTATCTGTATTATTGAGCAATGGCGATGGTAGTTTTGGTGTGGCAACTAATTACTCAATTGAGTCAATAACGGGAGATTTTCATAATCCTTTGTCCGTAGCGGTAGGGGATGTGGATGGAGATGGAGATTTGGATGCAGTTATTTCCGGTCAGGGTTATGGTTTAGAAAGTGTATTTTTAAACAATGGTAACGGTACTTTGGCAATTCCAAGTGATGATAATTATTATTTCTATGCCTCCGATCAGGCTGTGGCATTAGCAGATATCGATCAAGATAGCGATTTGGATTTAATCTTCGCTGGTAGTGGAGTTAATGTTCGTTTAAACAATACTGTGCAAGCTGGTGAGGGAGGTGGTACTGGCAAGCGGAGTTATACTTACGACCCAGTTTTCAATCAAGTAACCAGCGAAACTGATGAATTGGGCCGCCAAACTCTTTACGAAATTGACCCGCTTACTGGTAACAGAAGAAAAGTTACAAACGTAGTAGGTGCTGTTGGCGACAGCGATGATGTTGTTACTAGCTATACCTACACAAATAAAAATCTAATTGA
>NZ_JAUBTT010000138.1:0-16223 GCF_036705125.1 Microcoleus sp. B7-D4 | reverse complement strand
AGGGTTGATTAGGAAACTGGAAAATCAATAAAAAGCCGTCGTAGAACGACGGGGCTTCAGACCCAGTTTTTTGGTGACGGGAAGGAAGGCAAATCTTCATAATGAATTGTTAGCCCGTCTGGCGGGAGGAAGCGCTTCGCCCTTCGACGCTGAACTCTATGCTACAGCTTATCGACCGATCGAGCGAGACGGCAACCAATGCCTCGATATTTGGCAGGAAAAACTGGCTGTGGGCTGCGAGCTCCCTGTTTTACCGCTGTGGCTGCGCGGCGAGATTTGCTTGGCTGTGGAATTAAATCATATTTACGATCGAACTTGCCGAGAACACCGAATTGCTAGCAGCGCTTAGCATCAGGGCTCTTCGTCCTCACTACGAACTCTACTGCGCGAGAAACTAATGGCATGGAAACTAAATGGAACTACTTAAAACAACCGATGCCAAGTCAATTCTTTTGTCGCAGCATTTAAATTCCAGCGCAACAATTGACTTGCCGATTTGCCAATAATTCCCGAAAGTCCGATCGCCTTTCTTGGAGATTCAGTTGCCAGGGCGATCGCACTTTCGGCATCGCAAATCCCCCACTCCACCAAATTCTGTACTCCCGCCAACAGCGGCAGAGTAGTACCTGCCAAAGTAGCACATTCCAGGGCCGAGTGATAATCTAATCTTACCCAAGCTGTACCTTTTCTGACTTCAATTTGTCGGGAATCCCAAGGATAAACACCGTCAGGCAAACCCAAAGGAGCCAAAGCATCGCTCACTAAAAAAACGCCTTTTTGATACCTACCAGCGCGTAGCAAAAAATCAATCATTGTCGGAGAAACGTGCTTCCCGTCAGCAATTAAACCGCATTTTACCCCCGGATAAACAATCGCCGCTCCCAACAAACCCGGTTCTCTGTGGTGCAAACTCGGCATCGCATTAAAAGCGTGAGTTACCATTGAAGCCCCCCGCTCAAATGCTTGCTGTGCTTGCTCTGCCGTCGCTTGGGAGTGTCCGAGACTGACGGAAATTCCCAAACTTTGCAAATAGGAAATGACTTCGCCAGTGCTGTCTAACTCCGGCGCTAAAGTAATTATTTTGACAATATCGGCACAATCTCCTAAAACTTGCTTGACATTTTCTATAGTTAGCGGTAACAAAAACTCAACTGGGTGAGCGCCTCGCTTCTGGGGGTTGAGAAAAGGGCCTTCGAGGTGAACTCCAATAATTTCCGCTGTTTTGGGTTCAATTGTTGCGCGATCGGCGGTTTGTACAGTGCGGATATAATCAGCTATAGTTGAGAGCGATCGCCTAAACTTATCCAGCGAAGTTGTCACCAAAGTCGGCAAAAAAGCATCTACTCCCTGATTCCACAAAAATTGACAAATTTTCGGCAAAATTTCAATATGCTTGCTTTCTAAATCGGGAAAAGCAAAACCCAGGGCGCCGTTAATCTGCAAGTCAACACCGCCCAGAGAAAGCCAATCGCCTGCTACATCAAGCACGTGCAAATGGGGAGGACAAATCCGTTTAAATACGGCGTCCATCGGCAAAACTTCTTGAATGATTCCCGTTTCGTCAACAGCAAGCATCTGCAAATCCTTGCAACCGGGGATGCGAACATTGAGAATATCTGTGGGGGCGGCAGTTGGGGTTGTGGCTTCAGTCATCCGATTTTAGATTTTAGATTTTAGATTTTAGATTTAATATTCGCTACGGATAAGTCCGGTGGCTGGCGATCGGGAGGGGGAGCTTTTTGCTTTTTGCTGGCTCTAGGGCTGCTCAGACGGGGGCTTGTGGCAAAATTGCTTTGAAGGGTCAGTTTTGGTACAAAATATCTAAATTTGAGTTAACGCAATCATTTAAAATTAGCATTTATCTGAAATCTCAAATCTGAAAATTTTATGAATCAAGCGACAGTTGGAATTATCATGGGTAGCGATTCGGATTTGCCAACCATGAAAGATGCGATCGCAGTTTGCGAAGAATTCAACGTTGCTTGCTCCGTAGCGATCGTCTCGGCGCACCGTACCCCCTCGCGCATGGTGGAATACGCCCAAACCGCTCACCAACGAGGCTTGAAAGTCATTATTGCAGGTGCCGGGGGAGCGGCGCACCTCCCAGGTATGGTAGCATCTTTAACCCCCTTGCCCGTAATTGGCGTGCCCGTACCGAGTCGCCACCTCCAAGGCCTAGATTCACTGTACTCGATCGTGCAAATGCCAGCCGGGATACCCGTAGCAACAGTGGGGATCGGCAACGCTAAGAATGCTGGCTTGCTGGCAGTTCAGATACTGGCAGCTCATCAGCCAGAATTGCTAGAGCGAGTTTTGCATTACCGCAAAACTTTGTCCGAATCTGTACTGAAAAAACAAAATCTTCTAGAAGAGCTAGGCTATCATAACTATCTCAATCTCAACAAATAATCCATAAACTTTTGTAGTAAGATTGGAAAGTTTTCCGAATATTGCTGAGCTTACTAGCCGTAAAGAGGGTAAAAGTGATTAAAATGACTGTCGGAAAGAAAAAGTCAAAACCCGTCAGGCGGGAGTCTTTCAATTTGTCAGCAGCTAAATTTTTTACGAAAGTCAACAGGTTGAAGAAGTTACCACGGGCGATCGCCCGCCTCACTCCAAGTTGGCAAGCCTGTATACCTTTAGCTGCAATCATCGTCTTGGTGTGGGGATATGCGGCGGTAGCCCAAACAGCTCCCGCACCAACCACCGAGGAACAATTAGCAAGCCTTAAGGTGGGCATGGATACCATGTGGGTCATGGTGGCGGCGATGCTAGTGTTCTTTATGAACGCGGGTTTCTGTATGTTGGAAACCGGTTTTTGCCGCCAAAAAAATGCCGTCAACGTGCTGTCCAAAAACTTGATTGTTTTTGCGCTTTCTACGATCGCATATTGGGCGATCGGCTTTGCCTTAATGTTCAGTGACGGCAACGGTTTTATCGGCACCAGCGGCGGATTTTTCCTGTGGAACGTAGCTGACAACAGCCCCGCCACAGGAGAGGCTTATCAAGGCATTTTCGACTCGCTTAACTGGACGGGAGTGCCTCTTAACGCTAAATTCTTTTTCCAATTAGTTTTTGCGGGAACTGCTGCGACGATCGTTTCTGGAGCCGTTGCAGAGCGAATTAAATTCCTTGAATTCTTAATTTTCAGCTTGCTGCTAGTAGGAATTGCTTACCCGATTACCGGACACTGGATTTGGGGCGGCGGCTGGCTGGCAAAAGCAGGGTTCTACGATTTTGCCGGTTCGACAGTGATTCACTCGGTAGGCGGTTGGGCTGCTTTGATGGGAGCGGCATTTTTGGGGCCGCGGATCGGCAAGTACCGCGACGGCGATACTGTGGCGATGCCGGGACACAATATGAGCATTGCCACCCTGGGCTGTTTGATTCTGTGGTTGGGTTGGTTCGGGTTCAATCCCGGTTCGACAATGGCAGTCGATCCAAATGCGATCGCCCACATTGCGCTCACCACCAACACCGCCGGTGCCTTCGGGGGAGCTGCTGCAACCATTACTGCTTGGCTGTACCTGGGCAAACCCGACCTTTCGATGATTATCAACGGCATCCTCGCCGGCTTAGTCGGCGTAACAGCGAGCTGCGCTTGGATCAACTTGCCCAACTCTGCCATAATCGGCACGATCGCCGGTATCCTGGTAGTTTTCGCAGTAACTTTCTTCGACAACTTGAAAATTGACGACCCTGTAGGCGCAACTTCAGTTCACTTAGTCTGCGGCATCTGGGGAACTCTGGCAGTTGGCTTATTTGCTGACGGGCCTACAACTGGACTTTATACCGCAGGCCCGGCAGCCGGATTGCTCGTGGGCGGAGGGTTCGGTCAACTCTGGGCGCAGTTGGTCGGCATTATCTCTGTAGGCGGGATGACCGTGCTGCTGACTACGATTTTTTGGATGGCACTCAAAGCTTTGCTGGGTATCCGCGTTTCTGCTTTAGAGGAGGCTGAAGGTTTGGATATCGGCGAACACGGGATGGAAGCTTACACCGGGTTTGTGAAGGAAACGAGCTTGGATAACAGAAGTGAGAGCGGCTACGGCGTTTATGGTGGGGGTTCTGGTGGGAGGCCTAACAAAATGTAGAGCGTGCGAAGAGATCGATCAATTCAGCTTTCGTGTCCTAAATTAGCTATTTATCAGCTAATTCACCCCTTTATTCAGAAACACCCGAATCTGAAATACCCGCCAACTTATGGCTGTCTATCGTTGTGCTCGCGTTTCAATATTCGATACGAACGCGGGCATATTTTTATTGTTAGTTTACGTTTAATGGCGTACATATAGCAGTTTTCGATTGCCTGAGATGTGCGCCATTAATTGGTAATTGATAATGGGGAAATGGGAATTGAGAATCTGTAAATCACGAGCGTTGAAAACTGGTGTATTGGTTAGAGTTGATCGCCAATTGCCTTAAGTTCTTCAACGAGGCGCTTGTTCTTGACATTCCTCCTGCCATCAAGGCGGGCGGAGACAATAGCGATTATTTCTAGTATATCTTTAGCTAAATCCTCGTCACAGCTAGCATTTTCGGTTTGATTTATAATCACTACCTCTGTCCCAAAGTGTTCGCACAAATTAAAAATTAGTTCAGAACCAAGTCTCAGCAGTCTGTCTTTGTGAGTTAATACCAACCTTTCTACTTGATTGTCTGCGATCGCCCGAATTAGATGTTGTAAACCCCGCTTACTGTAATTAACCCCAGAACCTACATCCTCAATGATTTGGAATTGCCATCCCTGAGATGCACAAAACAATTCCAAAACTTGTTTTTGTCTGTCTAAATCATCTTTTTGGTTGTGACTGCTAACCCGAGCGTAAGCAATGGTTAAAGCGCCGTTGGGTTTTAAGCCGAGAAGATGAGCTAGGTCATAGCGTCTGTGACCATTAGCGGTGCGTTCGGGTATTAGCTTGC
This sequence comes from Microcoleus sp. B7-D4, assembly GCF_036705125.1. Lineage (NCBI taxonomy): Bacteria > Bacillati > Cyanobacteriota > Cyanophyceae > Oscillatoriales > Microcoleaceae > Microcoleus > Microcoleus sp. B7-D4. Next base: position 11,300 of record NZ_JAUBTT010000138.1, on the reverse strand, counting down.
CTTCGGCTTCCCACCGGCGCAAGGTGGAAGCGCTCACACCTTTAAGTTTGGCTGCTTCAGTTATAGTTAATTTTTTCATTTTTGGATTTTAGCATCAGAAATGGGTAATTTCGGTAAGTTTTAGATATATTTTTGTCCCGGTCTGCAGGTTGGACAAATCCGATTTATGGCAAGAAAGTTTGGTAGGCAGATTTTTTATGGTAAAGTAGTGCCAAAAAGCAAAGTTCTGCATCGCCGCCCTTGCCCAACACAGCACAGTGCTTGATTATTACAAGAATTGAGGCTTTAATTGAGCGGTAAAATTTGATGCAGCAATCAGTGCAAATTATTCGGTGTGAGGCCTGCAAATAGCTTGAGTTTATGGAGAAGTTTGGAGGAGGTAGCAGAAGTAGAACTCATAAATCCCTCTTAGGGATGGAAGTTAGCCGATCGAAAACTGTTCCGGTTTGGGCTTTGCTATCTTTGGTGACGAACGGGGTACTGATAGTTACAGTCGCTCAATTACTGCTGCGGGGAAACAACTTGACAGAAAGCTTCCAGGCGAATGATGCGGTGACGGCAGAAGCGGCCCAGGAACAAATTGGCCAACCGGCGATCTCTGCAAAGGCAGTGCTAGACGTGCCCGTTCCCGGGCCGCGACATAAATGGACTTACCAGCAGTGGGTGACGCAGTTGGGTCGCGAAGCTGAGGCGGCGGCGGCGAATCGACCCTCAAGACTGAGTGTTTTGGCTGGGGATTCTCTGAGTATGTGGTTTCCGACCAAGCTGTTACCAGCCGATCGAATTTGGCTGAATCAAGGAATTTCGGGGGAGACTTCGGTGGGTTTGCTGAAGCGGTTGCAGTTGTTCGATCGAACTGCGCCGGATACAGTGTTTGTGATGATCGGGATTAACGATTTGTTGCGGGGGGCCAGCGACGAAGGGATTTTGGACAACCAGCGGCAGATTATTCGCGATTTGCGGTGGGCGCACCCCAAAGCACAAGTAGTTGTGCAGTCGATTTTGCCCCACAGCGGGGAACAAGCTACTTGGGAAAATCGCGATCGGCTGTTGGCGATTCCTAACAGTCGGATTAGGGCAATAAATCGACGGCTGAAAGAAATTGCTAGTTCGGAAAATGTTTTGTATCTGGATTTGTACCCGCTGTTTGCGGATGTTGACGGCAATTTGCCAACTGAACTCAGCACAGATGGCTTGCACCTTAACGATCAAGGTTATCTGGTTTGGCGATCGGCCCTGCAACTGTTCGATCAGATGCAGTTGAAAAATGATTCATGAGTTATTAGTCATTAGTTAGAAAGATCAAGGATAAAGTAACACTCTCCACAACTCTCCCCCTCTCCTCCTCCCACTCTCCCCAACTCAAAACTCCTGCCCTCTCCTCAACTCCCCCTCTCGGATTGCTCTGCTATCACTGGCTATGTCAAGTATCCACTGATAGATGAAGAAATATGATACTTAGCTATTTAGTATAGGGCGATACAGAATCACTGTTGGTACACATGGTGCAATCCAAAAGGCATAGACCATGAGATTGATAGTTGACGAATTTAGATGAGTCCGGCTATACGAAGTCGCGGGGTTGAGGATTGGGGAATTATCTATTGAAGATTTGTTCCGCTAAAACAGGGACTTAAAACCAAATAACTATTGCATCTAAAATCCTCACATCTAAAATCGGCTCGGTCTTCCCTGAAAATTGCTGAGTATGAAAAGGTACGACTAACGTGATCAAAAAAAGTTTAACGATCGGCATCATGGCGCTGTGGCTGTTAAGCGGGCCGCTGATGGACAATGCCTTAGCTCAAGATGCTGGTGCCGCGGCTGCGGTGGCGCCGAATCCTATCAACAGTGGCGATACGGCCTGGATGTTGGTCTCCTCAGCACTGGTATTGCTGATGACACCGGGGCTGGCGTTTTTCTACGGGGGACTGGTGCGATCGCGCAACGTCCTCAACACCATGATGATGAGCTTGGTGATGATGGGAACGATCGGCGTCACCTGGACGTTGTGGGGGTACAGTTTAGCCTTTGATGTCACCGCCAGCAACCTCAATGATAAAGGGTTTGGTCAAGGGATCGAAAGCTTCATCGGCGGTTTCGACTGGATGTTCTTGAACAACGTCACGGCGGACACCCCAGATCCGATCGGCTACGCACCGACAATACCCCACCAAGTCTTCATGGTTTACCAGATGATGTTCGCCATCATCACTCCAGCCTTGATTTCCGGGGCGATCGTCGAAAGGGTAACATTTAAAACCTATTTCTGGTTCGTGCTGCTGTGGTCTACCTTCATCTACTCTCCTTTAGCCCACTGGGTTTGGGGTAGAGGCTGGCTGGCGGCGATCGGATCTCTGGACTTTGCCGGCGGCACAGTCGTACACATTAGTTCCGGTGTTTCTGCGGTTGTCGCAGCTTGGATGATCGGACCCCGCAAAGACCACTTGAACAAGCCCCACACCCCTCACAACGTACCTTACGTCTTGCTGGGAATTGGGATGCTGTGGTTTGGCTGGTTTGGCTTCAACGGCGGTAGTGCTTTGAGTTCTGGTTCTTTAGCAACAGTGGCTTTTGTCACCACGATGATTTCTGCAGCAGCCGGCGGTTTAACTTGGACAATTGTGGAATGGGTGCTCAGAGGCAAACCGACAGCAGTGGGAATTGCTAGCGGTTTCCTCGCGGGATTGGTGGGCATCACACCTGCGGCTGGATTCGTGTTTCCAGTGGGAGCGCTTTTGATCGGATCGATTACTTCGGTTTGCTGCTTCTTTGCCGTTAGTTGGCGGGCTAAGCTGGGATTTGACGACTCTTTGGATACCTTCCCAGTTCACGGCGTAGGCGGAACTGTGGGCGCGATTCTGACTGGCTTATTTGCGACTAAAGCCGTTAACCCTCTCGGAAATGACGGGCTGTTTGCGGGGAATTCGGGGCTAATCGTGAGCCAGTTTGTAGGCGTTCTAGTTACTTACGTGTTTGCGGGTGTCGGCACTTTTGCGATCCTGAAAATTTTGGAACAGTTTATGGAACTGCGAGTGCCGTCATCTGCTGAAGACCAAGGTTTGGATATCGGCCAGCACGGGGAAGAAGCTTACGGTGAGGATTTTGCCGGCGGTTTCAGTTCGTTTGAATCGAGTTCTCCTTTTGCGCCGAAGAAGGTTTGAAGCTAATTTTCTGAATAAGTTCGATCGTGCAGAGACTCAGCAATCTTGGTCTCTGCAATTTTTTTAAGTTTTTTTTAACGAACCGCGAAGGCGCGAAGAGCGCGAAGAAGGAAGAGGAAGAAGGGTTAAGATGAGAGAATTATGCGTTTGATGCCTTCTTTGAGGATCGGAACGTTGAAGTTGATCAGAAGGCCTAGGGTGTTTTTGGTCATTTTAAGATAGGAGATAACTTGGGCTTCATGGATGGGAGCTAGCTTTTCGACAGCTTTTAATTCGACAATGAGGATATCGCCAACCAGAAAGTCTAATTGACCTTCGCCCACTGGATAACCTTTGTAAGTGATTGCTACTGGCTTTTTAGGGTGACAAGCTATCCCCCGCATCCGAAATTCAACTTCTAAGGATTCCTGATACACTGATTCTAAAAATCCTGGCCCCAAAAGCCGATGCACCTCAATAGCCGCCCCAATCACTCTATAAGCCAACTGTTCTAGCTGTTCGCCCAATTGTCTCATTCTTCTTTCTTCTTCCTTCGCGTCCTTCGCGTCTTCGCGGTTCATTCCTTCTTCCCTCTCATGTGTCGATCATATAAATAGCATATCCCCTCTTCGCTACTGAACCAATAAGCCCGATCGCACCCCAGGCATTCTAAAATCAAAGGTAATTAACCTAGATTTCTACTCGATACCGCATGGATACTAAAGCTTTTAAACGATCGCTCCAACAGTCGGAAAACTACCACCGCAAGGGTTTCGGACACGAAGCTGAGGTAGCTGGGGTAATGCAGACGGCTTATCAAAGCAGTCTGATCCAGCAAATTCGCGACAATAATTACAGGCTGGAACGCGGCGCAGTCACGATCCGACTCGCTCAGGCTTTTGGGTTTTGCTGGGGGGTGGAACGCGCTGTAGCTATTGCTTACGAGACTCGCCAGCATTTCCCCTCGGAACGGATTTGGATTACTAATGAGATTATTCATAATCCGTCTGTGAATCAGCATTTGCGCGATATGGAAGTTGGTTTTATTGCTGTTGAAAAGGGGCAGAAAGATTTTTCGGTTGTCGATAGTGGCGATGTGGTAATTTTACCTGCTTTTGGAGCGAGTGTTCAAGAAATGCAGTTGCTTAATGATAAGGGCTGCAAGATTGTTGATACTACTTGTCCTTGGGTTTCTAAGGTTTGGAATACTGTTGAAAAGCACAAAAAAAAGGATTACACTTCGATTATTCACGGTCAGTACAAGCATGAGGAAACTGTTGCTACGAGTTCTTTTGCTGATAAGTATTTGATTGTGCTCAATTGGCAAGAAGCTGAATATGTCAGCAATTATATCTTGCATGGGGGCGATCGCGAAGAGTTTCTTGCTAAATTTAGCAAGGCTTATTCTGCTGGTTTTGACCCGGATCGGGATTTGGAAAGCGTTGGGATTGCTAACCAAACTACTATGCTCAAAACTGAGACAGAGAATATTGGTAAGTTGTTTGAAAAAACGATGATGCGGAAGTTTGGGCCGGAGAATTTGAACGAGCATTTTCAGAGTTTTAATACTATCTGCGATGCGACTCAGGAACGGCAAGATGCTATGTTGAGTTTGGTTGAGGAAAAGTTGGATTTGATGCTGGTGATTGGGGGTTTTAATTCTTCTAATACTACCCATTTGCAGGAAATTGCGATCGACAAAACTGTTCCTTCTTATCACATTGATTGTGCGGAGCGCATTTTACCGGGAAATCGGATCGAACACAAGCCTTTGGGGGGAGATTTGGTCGTAACTGAAGGTTGGCTACCGGATGGTAAAATTGTAGTCGGCGTGACTTCGGGTGCTTCTACGCCTGATAAGGTTGTTGAAGATGCGATCGATCGCATTTTCGCGATGAAAGCAGCGGCTGCGATTGTGTAATTATATTGTTTCGGCACTGCACTCGGAAGCATATTTTGCTCAGTGCAGGGCGAGTGTCTCTTTGCGAGTGAGATCGAGACGCTCGCTCGCAAAAAGATATAATTCCGATGGTGAACTAACCTGACGGTCAACGGATTACCGTTAGACCGCAGGCTTCTTTTTCCTTTTTTGCAAAGGCTTTTTTGAGTGACGGAGTTCCCCCGCCACTTTCGTAACTTAGACCAATCTTCTTTATAAGTTTGGCTGAATTTTCATCTCGATCCAAAGATTCTCCACACTGACAAGAATGCCATCGATCCGACAATTCTTTCGGTACTCTGTTGAGGCAATTCCAGCAATGCTGAGAAGTTCCTTTTGGGTCAACAAATAGAACCGTTTTACCTAATTTCCAGGCGACATATTTGAGAACGCTGGCGAATTGCCCGTGAGCAGCATCAAGCATGGATTTATTTAAGCCACTGTTAGCTGACTGACCGTTTGGCAAATAAACTAAATTACCATTGTCAATGTCAGTCTTCGGCTTGGCACGTCTAGTTAAATTTTTGACACTCAAGTCTTCAATAACTAAAACATCGCATTTGCCAAATAGCTCATGTGCCGTTTTGAATTGAAAATCCAGTCTAGCTCTAGCTATAAACTGATGGAGTTTGGAAATCCTGTCCTTGATAACTTTCCAAGGCTTGGAACCCTTGATTTTTTTAGCTAACTTCGCTTGAAGTCTTGCCAACCTCTGGGCCGACTTCCTCAAGAATCTAGGATTTTCAACTCTTTCGCCATTAGAAAGATAAACGTAATTAGTGATTCCTAAGTCGATACCAACAGTATTTTTGTCAGTTGGTTGAATTTCTACAACCCTTACGGGAACCGTCTTATCTTCTAGCGTCAGGGAAATATACCACCCATCCGCTTCTTTGACGACTGTACCCGTCTTAACCTTAAATCCTGTTGGTATTGAACGATGAAAAACCATAGGCACTTGACCTATTTTTGCGAGGTTAATACAAATCCTATTTTGCTCATCTTTAGCAATATCTAAGTTGTCTAATTGAGAGTAAGTGAAAGATTTGTAGTAGTGAAACCCTTTGAACTTGGGTTTGCCTCTACGATTGCCATTTTTGTCCGGCGTGGTGAAATTTGAAAAGGAAGTTTCCACCCTGTTTACAACATCCTGCAAAACCTGCGAATCCAACACTTTGTAATCAGGAAATAGTTTTTTAGTGTTTTTCAGGTCAGCAAGCTGTATGGTTTGCCACTGGACGTATCCGCCTTCAATGTTCGAGAAAATGTCACCTTTTCTGGTCAAAGGATTGCCTGACTCATCCTTTTTTCTACCATCTCTAGTCTGCACCCTAGTTAAGGGAATATTTTGATAAATCTCTTCAACAGGGACTATAGAAACAATCAAGGGGCAGGCATTGATAGGTGTTCTCGTGGCTTCCCACCACCTAAATCTTTCGCCGAGTCGGTAGTTGTACTGCCGACGACAGAGTTCTAAATGAGCCACAATTGTTGCTAGTTGGGCTTTCGTGGGCTTGAGGCGGTATTTGTATGTCAGTTGCATTGGAAACTTCCTTTTTTCGACCTACTTTAATGTACCATTTTTTCAATTTAATGTTTAGAAAGTACATCAAAATTAAAGGTACTTGCAATGTCTAATTGTCGGCTTCCCTCCCTCCATCCGACGCTTCTGGACATCCCTGCGGTAATTTATTCGGGGTACTTCGCCCAGCGCTCAGATTAATCCCCTCTAAATATACCGAGGGACTTCCCGGCTAATAGTTAAACTAATTTCAACCCCTTAGTTCTCCCCAATTACCCGATCGCTCGCTTTTCTGATTTCTCATACTATTCACCCGCGTCATCGCTTCTGTGAATTTCTCCCTCGCTCCAAAAGATTATTTTTTAAATAAAATATTAAAAATTCGCCTTTTTTTTTGGGGTAAAAAGCTTGACTTTGCTAGATTGACAATGTATTATTTAATAATGGGAATAGTGACAAAATTTAAATTTATGTCACCACTCCCATTATCTAAAATATACCCCAAAAATCAACAGGAGTCAATAGGTAAAAACTCTTTTCTTTACGCCGCAATTTGAAACTGCCAAAGCAACACGAACGATACAACAATCGATGCAAAAAAAGGCGAATTAAGCTTTTCAGGCTATCCTAGATTGTGTAGCGTTTGCCTGAATCACGAGACGCAAGAGAGCGATTTATGCCATCTCAGACTTAAGGGGGATGCGAGGAGGAGCGAGGCTAAATTAGAAACAAGATCGATCGCAAATTTGAACCTTAAATTTATAGGCTTTATTCGCCGTCTGTGACGGCGCCAAAAATTCGAGTAGTCCGTATCCAGCTAAAATAAAAAAAAGCAGGACTCGCGTGCCGAGTATTCCATGAAACAATCCCTGACTCGCCAAATCACCGCAGGTATCGGAATGGCCGTGGCGCTGCTGATTTTCAATGCGGCTACATCCTACCGCAACACTCTCAAGTTAATCGAAAACGAACGCTGGGTGAGCCACACTCACCGAGTTTTAACCGAACTCGAAGCCACGCTTTCTACCTTAAAAGATGCTGAAACCGGACAGCGCGGTTATTTGCTGACGGGAGAAGAACGGTATTTAGAACCCTATCACAGCGCGATCGCCCGCATCAACCAACAAGTAGTCGGATTGCAGCAGCTAACGGCTGACAATAATCGGCAGCAACAGCGCATTCGCAACTTGAAAATTGCGATCGACTCTAAATTAGCCGAACTTGAAGGAACCATCAATCTGCGACGCCAACAAAAGTTAGAAGCAGCCCTGCGGGAAGTAAAATCCGGTAGGGGAAAGCAAATCATGGGCGGCATTCGGCAGCAGATAGCCACCATGACAGCCGAAGAAACTCAGCTATTGCAGCAGCGTGCCCGAGAATCTCAAACGAGCGCTACTTTGACAATCCTGACTTTTACCGTTGCCACTTTAGTAAATTTCCTGTTGATGCTGTTGGTTTACTATTTGGTGAAGCGCGATCGAACTTTGCGCGACAATGCCGAAATCAAGCAAAATCAACTGTTAGAACAGCTAGAACACGATCGCCACTCCCTACAATTAACCGAAGAACGTTTCCGCCTCGCCATTCTCAACGCACCGCTGCCAATTATGCTGCACGCTGAAAACGGACAAGTTTTGCAAATTAACAGCGCTTGGACAGAATTTTCAGGCTACCAACACTCAGAAATTCCCACAATTGAAGATTGGACAGAAAAAGCTTACCACAACCGCAAATCGCTAGTGCAAGCAGATATCGATCGGCTGCACCAATTAAACAGCCGCATTTCTGAAGGCGAATATATGATTGCCACAGCCAGCGGCGAAACTCGCATTTGGGACTTTTATTCCGCACCTTTAGGCCAGCTTTCCGACGGCAGAAGTTTAGTAATTAGTACCGCCATTGACATAACGGCACGCAAGCAAGCAGAAGCAGAAATTCGGATGCTCAACGCTACCTTAGAACGGCGAGTGGAACTCCGCACCAATCAACTTCAAGCAGCTAACGAAGAATTAGAAGCTTTCACCTATACCGTCGCCCACGATTTGCGGGCTCCCCTGCGGGGAATGCAGGGATTAGCTGAAGCTTTATTAGAAGATTACCGTGACATCCTCGACGAACTTGGTCAAGAATACGCCCAGCAAATTGTTAATTCTGGGCAACAACTAGAAGAATTAATCGAAGATTTGCTAGCTTACAGCCGCCTCAGCCGCACTGATTTATCGCTGCAAGTTTTAGACTTAGAATCTGCTGTGGTCGAGGCAATTGCTATGGTAAAAGCCGACGCTAAATCCAGCCACGCTCAAATCATTGTTCAATCACCCTTGCCTGCGGTAATTGCCCACCGCGTTACTTTAATTCAAGTAATCGCCAATCTGCTCACCAATGCTATAAAATTTGTGGAAGGCGTATCACCCCAAGTACAGATATGGGCAGAGGAACTTGAGCTGCCTCAAGAGGGACAGACAGACAGGGATACAGGGGGAGAATTGGAAAGGGGAACTGTGGGACAGTGGGAGCATTCTCAGTTACTTATGACCAGCCCTCTATTGCCAGTCGGCTTCATCCGTCTTTGGGTAGAAGACAACGGCATCGGTATTGCTCCAGAACATCAAAAACGCATTTTTGGGGTTTTTGAACGGCTGCACGGTATTGAGTCTTACCCCGGAACTGGTATAGGATTAGCTATTGTAAAAAAAGGAGTCGATCGCATGGGCGGTCAAGTTGGAGTGGAATCTCAATTAGGACAAGGCAGTCGATTTTGGATACAACTGAGAAAGCATGACGCAAACGCAGACGATTTTGCTGGTGGAAGATAACCCCGTTGATATTCTATTGATGCAGCGGGCATTTCGCAATGAGACTTTTGCTAATACTTCGCTGCAAATTGTGCGAGATGGAGATGCAGCGGTTTTTTATTTAAATGGGGACGGAGAATACAGCGATCGCGATCGCTATCCTTTACCTGCGATAATTTTACTAGACTTGAAATTGCCCAGGCGATCCGGTCACGAAGTTTTAGTTTGGCTGAGGCAGCAGCCGGAACTAAAACGCTTGCCGGTGGTTATGCTTACTTCTTCTAGGCAAACACTTGATGTCAAGCGCGCTTACGATTTAGGGGTAAATTCTTATTTGGTTAAACCGGTCGGGTTTGCTTCTTTATTGGAAATGATGCAGAGTTTTAGCGAGTATTGGCTCAACTATAGCGAACTGCCGGAACCTAGAGAATTTTCTGGTTTGTAGTAGCCGTTTCCCGGTTTTTATTGCTTGTTTACTCGTTACCAGGCTCTTTCGGGTAACGAGTAAATTAAGTTTCTAGTGAGTAAGCCCGTCCTGTCTCATCTTAAAGGGGCGATTTCTAACATTTTTATGATAATATATCGCCACTCTAGCTAATAGCAAAATTATTAATTGTTACAGTGCTACACATTCTGGTAATTGACGACAACCCAACAGATAGGCTGCTGGTCAAACGCGAATTAGATCGGCAATTCTCGCAATTGCAAATAACGGAAGTTTTTGACGATAGATTATTCGGGGAAGCACTGAAACGAGGCGGATTCCATCTGGTAATTACTGATTACCAACTACGCTGGACGAACGGTTTAGATGTGCTGAAAACTATTAAAGCTAGTTATCCAGAATGCCCGATTGTAATGTTTACGAATACTGGCAATGAAGAAATTGCTGTAGAGGCAATGAAATCAGGATTGGACGACTACATTATCAAGTCGCCGAAGCACTATGTGCGCCTTTGCGTTACGGTTCGCGCAGTGCTCGATCGAGTTGCCGCCTGGAAGTCGCCCGACTGGAAAATCAACTTCATTCTCTGCTAGAACACTTAAATGTCGGAGTTTTTCGAGCGACTTCCCAGGGGCAGCTTTTGGAAAGCAATCAAGCTTTTTTGCGCTTGTTTGATGCCAGAAATTTAGCAGATGTCCAAGGGATTTATCTTCAGAAATTGTTTGTGCAACCCCTAGATTCAGGCAGGGCTGTTTCGGGGCAACCACGGGGGGATTGCCCCTACGGAAAACCAGGGTTTTGTAGGGGCGGTGCCCCCGTGCCCGCCCAGCCCATAGACGAGGGGGTCGGGGTTTCAGATATCGCGGCAACCACGGGGGGATTGCCCGTACAAGACAATGAAACAGCCCTGCTAGATTCAGGGGAGTCTCGGTCTCAAAATATCGAAATTACCTTTCCTTTGGCAGACGGTCGAGTAAAATGGATTCGGTTTACTCAATATCTCTACAGCACAGAAGGTGAAAGTACCATTGAGGGATTGGTTGAAGATATTACTGAACTCAAGCAGGCTGAACTTGCTTTGCGGGAATTTAATGAAACTTTGGAAGAGCGGGTGAGAGAGCGTACTGCTGAGTTAGAAGAAGTTAATGCACAGCTCGAATCGTTTACCTATTCAGTTTCTCACGACTTGCGCGCTCCTCTGCGGGGAATTTCGTTTTTTGCTGAAATGTTGCTTAAAGATAAAGCCAGCGAGTTGGATGCTACTGCACAGGATTACTTGTATCGGATTAATGACGCCGCAAGTCTGATGAATACTTTAATCGAAAATTTGCTAGAGTACAGCCGCCTCAGCAAAGCTAACTTGCCACTAAAAGCAGTCTCTGATACTTTTAATCCAGACAATCCCCGACAATCGGCAACAATCTGAATATAGCACACTCATCAGACAGGTCCCAGA